>JAZUAR010000175.1:0-6433 GCA_045638055.1 Candidatus Avispirillum sp. | reverse complement strand
AACGATTTTGTTCACGTTTGCAGAGGCGCCGATTTTTTGCATAAGGGCTTTGATTCCGTAAACTACGCCTATGATTACTGCTACGTCCAAAAAAGTAACGGCAATAAATATAGCTGTGAATTTATCAAATATTGACCATACCCAAACTGCGAAAATACTGAAGATCAAGGTGAGAATTGTGATCTTAAAAGCTATATCATCCTTGGGATTGTAAAAGGTTCCATAGTTTTCTGCTTCCCTCTTTGCTTTTTTGTGCCACAAAAGATATCTAAACAACTGCTGTCCCCAAAAGATTAGAAGTAAAATATAAAAAACTAAAAACAGCTCGTTTGTAAACTTGGGAAGATATTCGTAGTCGTCGCTTAATATTTTCATTGTGTTAGTAAAAATATTAAGAAAAGAAATTATAACCCACATTATCCATACGGGCAGATAGCCTTTTTTTATTGTGCGGTGAATGTTTTCGACTTCGAGCGAAGGATCGGTTTCAATGGGAACGGGATCTTCTTTCGCTGTGTAGAAAATCTTCATTTGAGCAGTTTGCGCACAAAGAGTCCAGCCGTCATGTTCACAGTAATCAATGTATCGTAGCTGATCGTCGCTCACACATGAATCAAATTCGGATGCTTTAGGAAAATAGTTGACAGAAAAGTGAAGAGAGGCAGGATCAATTCGTTTGAATTTCCAACCGAAGCTCATAGATTCAAGCATCCAGCCTTTGGAGGCTTTGTTTTCAAGATATTTTTCTATCTTTTCACATTCGTAAAATGAAAACATAGGAAAAAAGATTCTTTTATTTCTCATTATTTGTCCTCCTCTATAAATTTTTCGTAGTCTTTTACTTGGGAAGAAATTCTCATATATTCGCGATTTAAAAATTCGTTTCCTTTTTCTGTAATAATGTAGCTTCTGCGTCTGCCTTCAACTTTGGTTTCTCTGATATAACCTTCATCTAAGAACTGCTCAAGCAGATTATAAAGTGTTCCGGAGCCTACTCGGACACGTCCTTCTGTCATTTGGGGGACTTTATCAAGGATATCCATACCATAACATTCTTTTTGCAGGCAAAGAAAGATATAAAACATCTGCTCTGTCATGGTTTTAAACTTTTCTCGCGGCATTTTGCACCTCCTATTCTCGAATATCGAGAATCTCTATATTTATTATATTCTCGAATATCGAGAATGTCAATAGGGTTAGAAAATATAAGTCTATTTCATTTACTTTTAAAGGGAAAACCTGTGATTGATGCAAAAATGAGAATGGGTATAGGGGCAGGGAGAGGGCTGCTTCAGCTATGAGTATAATGCACTTGTACTTCGCGAGGTACTTTACCCGAGGGCTCGGGAAATAAAGAAAGGAAGAAGCTTTGAATGAAGGACGAAAAATTTGATCTTGCTCTTTTCGGAGAGGGAGAAGGTGCAAATGAGGGCTCCGGCTGCGCTGCAGAGCAGCAGTTGTCTGATTCTTGCAATGGTGGGGATACCCCGAATGATGAGGCTTGTGAGGCTGATGATTCTGTAAAAGATGGAAGGGGTCTGCCCCTGTCAGACGTTGGAGAAGAGATAGATGCAATAAAGCGCATTGCTTTTCTTCTCGGTCTTGAGGGGAAGGATGAGGAATCTGTCGTTGCGGAGCTGAAGGCTCGCCGCGCAAGAAACCTGCTTACAGAAAAGCTCAAAGGCCGAAATGCGAAAAGGGCATATGCTCAAATACTGTCAGAAGCCGAGGCTCTTTCCGAAAAAATCAAAGGCTTTGATATTAAAAGGGAGATAGCCGACCGTCGGTTCACAGCGATGATACACGCAGGACTTTCAGTTGAGGATGCGTGGAGAGCCCTTCACGTTGATGATCTTATCAACGAAGCAAAAGAGGCGGCTGAGAAAAACGCAGTATCTGCCGCTATTGAAAAAATACAGCTTTCCATGTCCCGTCCCGATGAAAACGGCGGACTCGGCAAATCTCCCGCTCACAGCACAACAAGCGTCGACAGCCTTTCCGGCAGGGGAATCCGCGAGATTCTCCGCCGTGTTGAAAACGGCGCTAAAATCAAGTTTTAATTAAAGAAAGGAAAAATAATAATGGCTTTCAATTTTGAAACTGTTGATCTTCAGCTTTTCGCCGCAGGTGAAGCGGTGCACGGCACAGAAGCATTCGTAAACGCAAACGATCCTGCAAAGTCTGCGGCCTACACAGAGGGCAATGGCCTCTCTGCGGAGATGAAGACCTTTTATGACAAGACTCTTATCGAGCTTGCAGGTCCCGCACTTGTGTTCGATCAGTTTGCTCAGAAGCGCCCCATTCCCAAGAATGGCGGCAAGACCATTGAATTCAGAAAGTTCAATGCTCTCCCCAAGGCACTTACTCCCATCACCGAGGGTGTAACACCCACAGCCTCCAAGCTCACGGTAGTTCCCGTAACTGCAACGGTTGACCAGTACGGCGACTACGTTGAGCTCACCGATATGATCGAGCTCACAAGCGTTGATCCCATCGTTGTTGAAGCAACAAAGCAGCTTGCAGACCAGGCGGGCAGAACTATCGATACTGTAGTCCGCAATCAGATCATGGGCGGCACAAACGTAAACTATTGCCCCCTTGTAGCGGCAGACGGCTCTGAAACTGAGATCACATCCAGAAAGGATATCACAGAAAACTGCAGAATGCGCGTTCGCGACGTATTCCGTGCAGCAGCTCAGCTCAAGGCGATGAATGCCCCCACAATTGACGGCTCCTACGTTGCAGTAATTCACCCTTACGTTGCATTTGACCTTATGCAGGATGCAAAGGGTCAGTGGCTCGATATTCAGAAGTATACAGACCCCGCGTCCATCCTCAAGGGTGAGATCGGTACTCTCGGCGGCGTTCGCTTTGTTCAGTCCACAGAGGCTAAGGTATACGTCGGCGATGAGGGCGGCAAGAACGGCTGCGCCGTATTTGCAACTCTCTTTATCGGTGCCAACGCATACGGCACAACAGATATCGCAGGCGGCGGCATCGAGCATATCGTAAAGCAGAAGGGCTACGGAAACGACCCCCTCAATCAGCGCTCAAGTGTCGGCTGGAAGGCAACAAAGGTTGCAACAAGACTTGTTGAGGAATATATGCTCAGAGTGGAGTCCGGCTCCTCCTTTTCCTCTACTGTTATTGAGTCTAACTGATAAATAAGAAAGGATAATAAGTTATGGCAAAGGCTTTGGAAAACAAGACCTGCGAGCAGATGAAGACAGTATTCATCCCCCGCAGATCTAAAAACGATACGGAAAGATATGTAGCGGTCAACGGAGAGAATATGCTCATCCAGACCGGAAAGGCAGTAGAGGTACCTCTTCGCTTTGCCGAGGTGATCGAGACTTCACAGAGGCAGGACTTTGCGGCAGAAGCTTTTATTGAAGCGTTTGCCAGAGGCTGAGGCATCCGAAAGGCTTAAATCGGGCTGCGGTGCAGCCCGATTTTTTAAGAAAGGAATGATTAAATGACTGTAAATGAAGCTGTTGCAAGGGCAACACGCTCAATAGGCACAAGCATATCCCGCGAGGAGCTCACGGAATGGCTGGCAGAGATTGAAAACACGGTCATTCTTGAGATATGCGCCCTGCACGACGGAGACTATAAAAGAGAGCTTATGACAGGAGATGATGACGGCGAGAGGCAGCTTAACGCCCCTGAGCCTTATTCCTGCATATACCAGAACTATCTCGTTATGAAAAGCGATCTTTTTCTCAGGGATATTCCTCAGTATATTAACTCTGCCGCAGTTTTTGCAGAATCCTATAAGGATTTTTGTGACTGGTATAACAGAACGTATATGCCGCTTCAGACTACGGCGCTGGTGATTGGGGGGTAATATGAGAATACCCTATCAGAAGGTGGATAAAAGGGAAAAGGCGATGGTAAGGTCCTTTGGGGGCTATGACAGAAGAGGGGATATATCCGAGGGAATATTTTTTGATATGAAGAATATGACGGGAGATAAGCATCCTTATATAAGCACAAGAAGGCGCCGCTCCCGCGCAGACCTTGCAGGGGCGCGGGTCTTTGATATAATGTGCCTCGATATTTACCACAAGGGAAAAATCGTCAAAAATGCCCTCGTTGCAGACTGCGAAAACAGGCTCAAGGCATTTTATTTTGAGGAGGGTAAGCTTTTGGGTCACGATCTTTTCAACACAACCGCCCTCCTTACTCAAGAGAAAAAGCAGTCCGTTGTCGTTGGAACAAAGGTATATTTCTTCCCCGATAATGCCTATTACGATATGATGGATGGCTCTGTCGGTCCCCTTGAGCTTTCAACCTCCTACGAGCAGGGCGCTCTCAGTGACGGATACTACGAGTTTGCCTTTGAGCCCTGCGATATGGACGGTAACGATGCAGAGGTCGCTTCACCCTACAGAAGGCTTCGCAGATATTGCTACAAGCTGACATCGGCGGGCGGCAAGGGGGATTTCAACAGATTTATGACCTTTACCGACTCCATTGCAGTAAACGATACCGTTGAGCTTCAGTTCACTGCGGCGGGGGAGCTTGACGGATATTATAATATCGTAAACCGCGCAAGGGACAAGACGTATCTGGTGGTGGAATCGGAATACGTGGGTGCGGTTTCCGGTGGAATCGTCAACGTGAAAAGAGAAGTGCCGAGGATGGATTTTGTTGTAGCGGCCAAAAACAGACTGTGGGGCTGCAGATACGGCATCGATGCATACGGCAACTGCGTTAACGAGATATATGCAAGCGCCGCGGGAGATGCGAAAAACTGGCATAGATTTCGCGGTGTATCAACAGATTCCTATACTGCAAGCATTGGCTGCGGCGGTGCTTTTACGGGTGCTGTCTGCATGGACGGCAATCCCGTTTTCTTCAAGGAGGATGCCATCATAAAGGTATATGGCTCTTATCCCTCTGAGTTTTGTGTAACGGAAACGGCGCAAAGAGGAATCGAGGCAGGAAGTGCAGAAAGCGCAGTGTTTGTAAACGATGACCTTTATTATAAAACCTATTCGGGCATCGTCAGATACGATGGCGGTATGCCGGTTAACATAGATGGCCCCCTCGTCGGCACCAAATACAAAAATGCCGTTGCAGGCACAATGGGTGATAAATACTACGTATCAATGGAGAATGAGAAAGGTGAGCGGGAGCTTTTTGTATACGATATAAGCCGCCGCTTCTGGCACAAGGAGGACGATGCCGATATCAAAGGCTTTTGCCGATGCGGAGCAGACCTTTTCTTTCTCTGTGAAAAAGAGGGAGAGAGCAGGGTATATTCCGTTTCTGAGGTTGAAGGCTTTGAAAAGGAGGAGGGCTTTGATTGGATGTGCGAAAGCGCAAAGATCGGCTTTGACACCCCCGACAGAAAGTATGTATCCTCGGTTAACGTCAGAATAGACTGTCCATATGATTCAAGCTGTGAGATATTTTTTGAATACGACGGAGACGGCGTATGGCACAGACAGTCTGCATTTCACGGTAGTGACAGCGCTCATTTTGTGCGTCTTCGCCCTGAAAGATGCGATTTTTTCAGAATTCGTTTTGAGGGAGTGGGAGATTGCACTATCCGCTCTGTCACAAGAACTCTCGAAAGCAGCAGCGCATATTCTTGAAAAGGAAGGTAAAGCATGAAATTCAATATGAACAGACCTCCCTCTGCCACAAATAACACAAAGGAGCATCTTGACAGGCTGACGTCATGGCTTTTTATGCTGTGCGAGAGCCTTAACGTAACTCTTTCAAATCTGGGTGAGGACAATTTCTCAGCCGATGCGAGAGAAAGGCTGTTTGTAAACAAGGAGGAAAAGGATGACAACCCATAAGATTCAGTCGGGTGATACCCTGACGGCGATTGCCAAGAAATATAATACAACGGTAGATGAGCTTGCAAGTCTGAATAACATAAAAAACAAGAATCTCATCTACACGGGAGACGTTCTGAAAATCCCCGCTGCCTCTGTCGGCTCGGTGACTCAGTCGGATAATCTTGCCGTTAACGGCTATAAGGCTGACGACAGCATTGCTAAATGGCAGGACAAAAGACCTGCAGCGCCCGCAGATACGTATAAGAACGAGATAAAAGATCTTGTTTCCACGCTGACAGGCATGGATTTCTCATACGATCCCGAAAATGATATTGCCTATAAGCTCATAAGAGATGAAAACAGAAAAAACGCCCGCCTTGCCATGGAGGATACTATGGGAAAGGCCACTGCGATGACGGGCGGATATTCAAATTCCTATGCTCAGGGCGCGGCACAGCAGGCATATCTGGGAGAGCTTTCCAAAACAGCAGAGCTTATTCCCGAGCTGTACAGCGCGGCGTACGGACGATTCTCTGATGACAGAGATTCGCTCTCCGATACTGTCAAGCTTCTTTCCGACCTTGACAGCAAGGAGTTTGATAAGTATACCACTTTACTTAAGCAGTATTTCTCTGAAG
>JAZUAR010000174.1:0-7790 GCA_045638055.1 Candidatus Avispirillum sp. | reverse complement strand
GTCCATGTATAACCGCCGTCATGGCTGGAGTATACAACGATGGGGGAGGGAGCAACGTACTCGTCGATCATTTCCTTACCCATGTATACGAGAGTACCGTCCTTACAAACAGAAGGACCGTGGGGAGCTGTGAGGTTAACTCTGATGGGATCGGACCATGTGATACCGTAGTCCTCGGAAACCTTTACGTAGGAACGGTTACCTGTTGCAAAGAAGTCCTTATCAAGAGTTCTGAGAGCATCACCGAAGCCCTTTGTGATAGCCTTGGGGCCATCGCCGAACCAGGGGTATTCCTGAATCTGATCGAAGAAGTTATCAAGTGTTTCTGTGAACCAGCTGAACACCATCTTACCGTTACCGCAGTAAACGATACCTGCATCTCTGTCGTCGAAGTAGGAGTCGTTGATGATAACGGGGGGAGACCATGTCTTACCCTGGTCATAGCTTACATACATACAGTTCTTTCCGCAGGGGTCTACGTGAGAAAGACGCATGGAGGATGCAACGGCATAGAGAACGCCGCGGTCATCCATTGTTACGCTGGGCCAGCCATTATAGTTAAACCAAGTGCCTTTAAGGTTATTAACACGGCCGTGCTCCGCTTCGGGGAACATAAGTTTCATAGTAGTGATTCCTTTCTAATGTCGCCACATGTCGTGTACATACTAATTAATTATAAACTAACACTACGTTAAATGCAATAAAATAAGAAAAATATTACAGATAAATTAATTTCCGTTCGTTATTTCAACAGTAGCACCGCTGCTGCCTTCAATAAATGCAGTTAACTTTACGGATTCGACAGAATATATCTGCTTTCCCGCCGTCAGCTTGAAGGAGGAAATAACAGAGTCCTCACTCGTTGTGCTTTCGGTGAGATGATAATACCAGCCGCCGTCCTGATGAATATCGTCATAAAGATATACTTCAAGATAGCCCTCGTCGATCACAGCTTCAGCTTCTGCATAGCTTCTGATTTCCTGAGTTTTTACAGTACCGTCCTTAAGAGTATATTCAAGAACGAAATAGGGCTTTACCATCTCTTTTGAGGATATTTTATCGGACTGTTCAGTCCAGAGAGCTTTATAGGAGTTTCCTTTGAGAGTTTCCTCACTTGAAGGAATAACGTCAAATACTGCAATATCCTTACCAAGGACCCAAGGTTGATTCCACTCTGAAAGTCTTGTATAGGTACCGTTTCCCGTAAGCTCATCGTAAAAACCGATAAGGCAGGGAAGAGGAGGTTCTGTTTCGGGAGCAGACGTTGTAACCTCTGAAACTACGATATTGATATTATCTGTATCAAATGTTGTTTCTTCTGTTTTATTTTCTGCATTTTTGCAGGAAACGAGAAGGCAGGAAAAAAGCAAAAGAAGTGATAAAAGCTTTCTCATCAGCCTTCGATTTTTCTGCGTTCCTTCATCTCGGCATCAAGCTTGAGGAAAGCTTCAAGTGCCTCGTCGCCGCCTGCATTGTCGCCAAGACGCCATGTGGTGCAAAGAACGCTTGTGGGGCCCTCGTTAGGAGCCTTCTGGTAATATACTGTAAGGATAGAGCCGTCGGAAAGCTCAACGGATGCGGGATAACCCATATCGCAAACGTAGTGGAGCTGATCGTTGATGGTATAATCCTCAGTCCATGTCTCACCGTTATCGTAGCTTACAACAGCTCTCTGGCTTCTGATGCCGTTTGTTCTTCTGGAATAAGAGCAGATAACAGCACCGCTGGAGTGAACGAGAAGGTGAGGAGGGCTTCCGTCAACACCGATGCAAACGGGCTTGGACCAAGTTACACCCTTGTCGTCGGAGTATGTTGTAAATACAGTAAAGAAGGGATCGAGATCGTTGCAGTGCACGCGGATCGCACCGAGAAGTCTTCCTGAGGGAAGCTCAGTAACGTGAGGCTCGAATGTGTTGATGCTTGTAATAATATCACCGTCGGGAACCTTACCTGCAATCTCCCATGTGTAACCGCCGTCCTTACTTACGCAAGCAGTAACAGGAGGACGGCCTTCGCCCTCCTCATCAGCATGAGACATTACGTTACCGAGGTAAACGATAGTGCCGTCCTTGCATACGCAGGGGCCGTGGGGTGCTGTAACGGGAACTCTGATAGGATCGGACCATGTGATACCGTAGTCGTTGGAGATCTTAACAAAGGAGCCGCAGTACTTTGCAAATTCCTCGGGAGGAAGATCGCGAAGAGCTGTGCCGAAGCCCTTGGTGATTGCCTTGTGAGCATCGCCGAACCAGTCGTACTGCTGAATATGATCGTAGAAATCCTCGTTGCCAACGGAGAACCAGCTGACGAGGAGCTTGCCGTTGCCAAGATAGAGAACGCCCATATCGCGGTCGTCAGCGAAGGTATCGTTTACGATAATGGGAGGAGACCAGGTCTTACCCTCGTTGTAGCTGATATACATTGCATTTTTGCCTGCGGGGCAAACGTGGGACATACGGAAGGCAGATGCGGTTGCATAAAGAACGCCTCTTTCGTCCTTACAAACGGGAGGCCAGCCGTGGTAGTCAAACCAGCCGGTAGCACGAGGACTTACGCGTCCGTGCTTGGTTTCGGGGAACATAAGCTTCATAGTTTGTGATTCCTTTCGTTATATACATATATATAACAATTTTAAACTATTAGGCGGGGCAATTCAATAGAAAATGAAAAAGTTTAGTATAAAATCTTAATAAAATCAGCTTTTCCGGGATGTAAATACAATAAAAAATGACAGAGTATCCTCGCCTTGAAGATATTCTGTCATTCTTTTTAATTAAAGCTTGTCAAATGCCTCGCGAAACTCGCTGTAAAGGTAGAGGCTTCCCATAACGAGAAGGGGAATGCTTCGCTCCTTTGAATCGTTGTATGCTGTCTTAACAGCCTCATCAACCGAAGGAATAGAAAGGGAAGTGCAGCCAAAGCTACGGCAGCATTCTGCATACTTATCGCTGTCAAGAGCGCGGGGATTTGAGGGCTTGGTGCAGAAAACTTTATCTGCAATCTCAGATATCGCCTCTGCCATAACAGCATAGCTCTTATCTGCCATAACGC
The DNA here is from genome assembly GCA_045638055.1 of Candidatus Avispirillum sp. GTDB lineage: Bacteria > Bacillota > Clostridia > Oscillospirales > CAG-272 > Avispirillum. Next base: position 4,739 of record JAZUAR010000174.1, on the reverse strand, counting down.
CTGTCAGAATATTTACTTTACCGTCAAACAATTCCTTTACTGTATTAACGGTTGCGCGAATACCCTCGGGGTTATGAGAGCCGTCGAAGATAACGGCAGGGGACTTGCAAAGAATCTCAAAGCGGGCAGGCCATTTCGCAGACTTCACGCCCTTTATAATGCAGTCCTTATCGATTCCGAGAATCTCAGCCGCAGTAATTGCAACAGCCGCATTTCGGGGCTGATATGCGCCCGCAAGAGTTATCTCAACTGGACGATCATAGCCTGTAAAGCTGAAGGCGCTTCCTTCTAAAGTCATATTAAGATCGGAAATTCTATCGTAGTCTACCTCGTAGGCAGTGCTTTCGCATTCGTAAGCTTTATTTTTAATAACCTCTCTTGCGCCGCTATCTGCATTTCCGATAAGAACAGGGCAACCGTTTTTGATAATTCCTGCTTTTTCCGCTGCGATCTTTTCTGTTGTATCACCGAGGATCTCGGTGTGGTCAAGAGCGATTCCTGTAATTATCGAGAGCTTTGATTCGGGGATAATATTTGTAGAATCAAGACGGCCCCCAAGTCCTGCCTCGAGAATAACTATATCGCAATTCTGTCTTGAAAAGTATTCAAATCCAACTGCAGTTATAAGCTCAAACTCCGTAGGGCTGTCCTCCATGCTGTCGGCATAGGGCTTTATAAATTCAATGATATCTGCAAGTTCCTCATCCGCAATAGGATTTCCGTTAACAGCCATTCTTTCGTTAAAACGGAAAACGTAGGGGGATGTAAACGTACCCACCTTATAACCCGCCTCGCAAAGAATAGAGGAGAGCATCGACGTAGTGGAGCCCTTGCCGTTTGTTCCCGCAACGTGAACAAAGGAGAGCTTATTCTGAGGATCGCCGATAAGGCGGCAAAGCTCGGTTATTCTTGAAAGACCGGGACGGCTGCCCAGCCAGGTGACGGAATGGATATATTCGAGAGCTTCGTTGTATGTCATAGCTTTAAGCCTCCGATTGCTTTAGTGATGCCCTTGCTTTTAATAATAGCAGAGAGGATTATCGATTCAAATACTGCAATACCGAGATAAACAAGTATTCTGACGGCAATTTCCACAGGCGGTGTTCTGTAATAAATATAAAGTCCAAGAGTTTTGATTATCATATTTCCTATAATATGGGAGGAAAATACGCATATAAACATCTGCAGAGTAGATTTCTTGGGAATGATATAGTGAGAAACGATGCCCGCAATAAGACCCACAGAAGCGCTGCCAAGGGTGAGAATGGGGTTTATCTGTCCGAGACCGTACGTTGCCGCAGTGCTTGTAAGGTCAGCGCAAAGACCCGTCAGAAATCCGACCCAGGGGCCGAGAATATATCCCGAAAGTATAAGGGGAAGATTTTCAAAGGTGATTCTCACAGACATTGTAACTGTAAAGCTCTTGCAGATTGCAGAAATAACAACAGTCAGCGCCGCAAGAAGGGCAGCAGTGCAAAGAGCGCGAGGATTACCGAATACCTTGATATCCTTACTCAGCGAGTCCTTTTTCTTTTTTTGCATAAAAAAATACCTCCTTTACCCGTAATCAGCGGCATAAAGAAGGCAAAGCGCAGCCGTTGAAGCGGGATGCAGAAACCGTACCGCAGATCAAACGATCCTTCGTCCGCACGCCAACTCCCCGTTCACACGGCACTTCACGCACAGTTTCTTACTCTTCGTGATTATTATAAAACACAGCCCTATTATTGTCAATAAGAAGGGATAAAATATTGTACTACGGACTTGACATATAACTAAAAAAACAATATAATGTAGAACTGTGTGTACACAATTTTTTAGACAGAGGTATCTCATGGAAAGAGAAAAGCTTGGTTCACGTCTCGGATTCATTCTGATTTCCGCAGGATGTGCTATCGGTCTCGGTAACGTATGGCGTTTCCCCTATATTGTAGCTCAGTACGGCGGCGCCGCATTTATTCTTATATATCTTTTGTTTCTCGTGATCTTCGGTCTGCCTATCATGACAATGGAATTCTCCGTTGGCCGTGCAAGTCAGAAGAGTATTGCGGATTCATTCAAGGTTCTTGAAAAGAAGGGAACCAAATGGCATCTGTTCAGCTGGGCAGGCATGGCAGGTAACTACCTTCTCATGATGTTCTACACAACTGTTGCGGGCTGGATGTTTGCATATTTCTATAAGTCTCTCGCCGGTGATTTCGTAGGTCAGACAACAGAGGGCGTAGTAGCTCAGTTTGCAGAGCTCAGAGCAGATCCTCTCCTCATGTTCGGTCTTATGGTTCTCGTAACCGTTCTCGGATTTCTCGTATGCTCCCTGGGACTTAAAAACGGTGTTGAGAAGATAACAAAGGTTATGATGATAGCTCTTCTCGTTATCATCTCTCTTCTTGCAGTTCGCGCAGTAACTCTCCCCGGTGCCCTTGAGGGAATCAAGTATTATCTTATCCCCAGATTTGATACTGTTAAGGATAACTTTGGCGAGGTAGTATTCGCGGCAATGGGACAGGCATTCTTCACCCTTTCCATCGGAATGGGATCAATGGCTGTTTTCGGAAGCTATATCAAGAAGGACAGAAGCCTTCTCGGAGAGACTGTAATTATCGCATCTCTCGATACTTTCGTTGCCCTTGTTGCAGGACTTATCATTATTCCGTCCTGCTTTGCATTCGGTTATACTGATTTCACAGGCTCAAGCTTCCAGGGTCCCGCTCTTATCTTTAATATTCTTCCCGAGGTATTCAATTCAATGCCCGCAAGCCGAATCATCGGAGCGCTTTTCTTCCTCTTTATGATCTTTGCGGCAATGTCTACTGTAATTGCAGTATTTGAGAATATTATCTCCTTCGGTATTGATAAGTGGGGCTGGAGCCGTAAGAAGTCCTGTATCATCAATATGATCGCGCTTATTATTCTTGCAGTTCCTTGTATTCTCGGCTTCAACGTTCTTTCCGATTTCCATCCTCTCGGCGGAACAAGCGATATCCTCGATCTTGAGGACTTTATCATCAGTAATAATATCCTTCCTCTCGGCTCTCTTGTTTACGTGCTTTTCTGTACTCTCGATAAGAGCGGCTGGGGATGGAAGAATTTCAAAGAAGAAGCAAACCGCGGCAAGGGCCTTAAGGTAGGCGATTGGCTCCGCATCTATGCGAAGTACGTGCTTCCCGTAATTCTTCTTGCAGTTTGGGCACAGGGATATATCTCTAAATTCTTTAGCTGATAAAGAAGCCCGATTCCTTGACAAATCATGCTTAATATGGTATGATTTTCAAGGTATGCAGGCGTGGCGGAATTGGCAGACGCGCCAGATTTAGGATCTGGTGTCCCCGACGTGAAGGTTCAAGTCCTTTCGCCTGTACCAAAAAAGAAGGTACCCATAAGGGTGCCTTCTTTTTTTGGTACAGCATAAAACAAGGACTTGAATAGGAGCGGTAGTGAATGATATGCCGGTGGCAAATAACAGGGTGCTTTTTTTGCTAAAATCACACCAAAAATGATAAATCAAAAAAATACAATTTTTTCAAAATTATTTTCAAAAAAGGCTTGACAAACAGAATAGTGTTTAGTATAATAAACAAGTCGTCAGCGAGAGCTGATATGCGAGAGTGGCGGAACTGGCAGACGCGCACGTTTGAGGGGCGTGTAGTTCACACTGTACGGGTTCAAGTCCCGTCTCTCGCACCAAATCGGGATACTCAAAAGGGTGTCCCGATTTTCTTTTATCAAGCCTAAGTCAAAGTGAAAAGCCTATAGCTCCCATAAGGGGTTATAGGCTTTTTCTGCTATTTGAGATGTGTCGACATTAACACTTTTGCATTTTCGCAAGGACTTTCCTTTTGAAAAGCTTATTTTGAATTTGGGAACAAAACCGGAACTAAATAAAAAGTATATATAGGATTACAATATATCATTAACTTATTAATTATAATTAAAATTTTTCGTTGATATATGAATTTAATAGTGTTATAATTAAAATATACGATATTTTTCTATTCAGTAAAGTTTTATATTTTGTCAGATACTTATAGATTGGAGTACCAATATGGATTTGCGAGATTTGAGGTCATACAGTGTTTTAAAAGAGAAGGATGCGGTTCTTGCTAGTCAAGTGGAATCTGTATATAACCTTACATATGAAACTATTAATGGAATTTCTAGATGTTATGATAATTTCACTATGCATGATATGAATCACGGACTCCGAGTTGCTGCATACATGGAAGAATTAGCATTTGGTTTGGATGAAGATTTTAATGGAAATATTGAAAACTTTAATGCATTTGAACTGGCGTTGATGATATTATCTGCTTTATTGCATGATATTGGAATGTTTATTAGACCAGAAGATGTAGACGCTATAAAGCAAAATGATATTAAGTATACTGATTCGCTAACTTTTGAAGGCGTTTTTAAGGTGTTAAAAAACGAGAATGAGGCCATAAAAGAAATCATTCGCATAACTCATGCTGCACGTATAAATGAATTCATTGACTATAAGATGGGCGGAAAAAGTATAAATGATATACTTCAGGTGAACGGAATTTATCCGTATTCTGAGGATATTGTTGCAATATGTAAAGCTCATGGTGAAGATTATGTATATTTAAGAAATATGCGTTCAGATACAACCAAAGGCAGTTATACATACAATCCGCAGTATATAGCCGTTTTACTAAGAATTGCTGATTATTTAGATTTAGATAAGCAAAGAACTCCAATTCTATGGTACTCAATTATGG
>JAZUAR010000173.1:0-3712 GCA_045638055.1 Candidatus Avispirillum sp. | reverse complement strand
TGTCTATCAAAATTGGGAGATCCCGCCCCACAGGGGCGCACTCCCTATGGTCGGGTTCGACTCCAGAAACATCCCACAGGGATATTTCTTCCGCTCAGGATGACGCGTAGATGCATTTCGCTGATTTTAATTTCTCTATCCCGAATTTCAATAACAGGAAAATAAAAAAGATTCAAGGTTTACAATTTGTGCTTTTTGTGTTAAAATAAAAAAGTTAACGACAGGAGGTGGAGTATGCTTCGTCTTGATAAATACATTGCAGACACGGGTATTGCAAGCCGAAAGGACGTAAAAGCGGCGGCAAAGAAGGGTCTTATTTCCGTTGACGGAAAGACAGTCAAGGACGTTTCCGTGCGAATCGACGAGAATACGGCTGTGGTCGTATATCTCGGTGAAAAGGTGAACTGGCGCAAATACGTTTACGTTATGCTCAACAAGCCCGCAGGCTATATCAGCTCAACGGATGACGATTCCCGCACCGTTATGAAGCTTCTGCCCCCCGAGTATTCCAAAATGGAATGCTTCCCCTGCGGTCGTCTTGATATTGACACCGTAGGTCTTCTCATAATCACAAACGACGGCCCCTTAGCTCACAAGCTCCTTTCTCCCCGTCATCACGCGGAGAAAACATACTACTACCACTGCTCCCCCCAGATCGGAGCCGCAGAGGCGGAAAAGCTTTGCGAGGGAGTTGACATAGGCGACTACGTGACAAAGACCTCAAAGGTGGAAATGATTAGCGGCGGAGAGGGCTACATAACTCTCACCGAGGGCAAATTCCATCAGATAAAGAGAATGTTTGAGGCAGTCGGCTCCTCTATAACCTATCTTAAAAGAGTGGAATTCGGCACGGTCAAGCTTGACGAATCCCTTGCCGAGGGCGAGTGGCGAGAGCTTACCGAGGGTGAGCTTGAGGCCTTGAAGAGCGCCGCAGGAGAATAAAGCTTAAAATTAATAATACACAATAAACGCAGAGGTACAAATGGATATTTTACAGAGACTTTCAGAGGAACAGAATATTAAGCTTGAGCAGATAGAGGCAACGGTAAAGCTTCTTGACGAGGGCAATACCGTTCCCTTTATTTCAAGATACCGTAAGGAGGTAACAGGCGGTCTTGACGATACACAGCTCCGCGAGCTTTGCGACAGACTGAACTACCTGAGAAATCTTGAAGAGAAGAAGAACGACGTTAAGAATCTTATCGAGGGTCAGGGTCTTCTCACTCCCGAGCTTTGCGAGGCCATCGATGCCGCAGAGACTGTTACCGAGGTTGACGATATTTACCGCCCCTTCCGCCCCAAGAGAAAGACCCGTGCTTCCGTTGCAAAGGAAAAGGGACTTGAGCCTCTCGCTCTCCTTATCCTTGAGCAGAAGGACGAGTACACTCCCTCCATCGAGGAGGAGGCAGAGAAGTATATCGATGCAGAAAAGGGCGTTGAGAGTGCAGCAGATGCCATTGCGGGAGCTAAGGACATTATCGCCGAGATCGTTTCCGATAATGCAGACTACCGCCGCGAGATCCGCCGCCTCACCTTTATGAACGGCACCATCTCCTCAAAGCAGGCAGGCGAGGGCGAGAGCGTATACGAGCAGTATTACGATTTCTCCGAGGCTGTAAAGGCTGTTCCCCCTCACCGTATTCTTGCAATGAACCGCGGTGAGAAGGAGGATATGCTGAAGGTCTCCATCACAGTAAGCATCGATATTATTCTTAATTACCTTTTCTATATGGTGGTTACAAATCATAAGTCTCCCGCAAACCGCTACGTTGCAAGCGCAGTCTGCGACAGCTATGACAGACTTATCGCTCCCTCCATCGAGCGAGAGATCCGCTCCACTCTCTTTGACGATGCAAGCGAGAGCGCGATAAAGCTCTTCTCCGAAAACCTCAAAAATCTTCTCATGCAGGCCCCCATCAAGGGTAAGACCGTTCTCGGCTACGACCCCGGATACAGAACAGGCTGTAAGCTTGCGGTAGTAGATAAGACAGGTATGGTTCTCGACACCGCAGTTATCTACCCCACAAAGCCTCACGAGAGAATCGCACAGTCCAAGAAGATCGTTCTCGATCTTATCAAGAAATATAACATCGACATCGTTTCCATCGGTAACGGTACCGCATCTGCGGAAAGCGAGCTCTTCATTGCAGAAACTCTCAAGGAGTGCTCCTACCCCACAAAGTATATCGTTGTAAGCGAGTCCGGTGCTTCCGTATATTCCGCATCCAAGCAGGGTGCCGAGGAATTCCCCGATTTCGACGTAACTCAGAGAAGTGCGGTATCCATCGCAAGAAGACTTCAGGATCCTCTTGCAGAGCTTGTAAAGATCGATCCCAAGGCTATCGGTGTTGGTCAGTATCAGCACGATATGAAGCAGGCTCGTCTTGACGAGGCTCTCGAGGGCGTTGTTGAGGGCTGCGTAAACTCCGTCGGCGTTGACCTTAACACAGCATCCTATTCGCTCCTTTCCTATATCGCAGGCATCAACACAACTGCGGCAAAGAACATCGTTAAGTATCGCGATGAGAACGGCGAGTTCAAATCCCGCGCGGCAGTAAAGAAGGTTCCCCGTATCGGCGATAAGGCATATCAGCAGTGCGCGGGATTTTTGCGCGTTCCCGGCTCCAAGGAGATCCTTGATAACACAGGCGTTCATCCCGAGTCCTACGATGCGGCAAAGGCTCTTCTTTCCGAGTTTGGCTACACAGCTGAGGACGTTGCAGGCGGCCTCAAGACTCTCCGCCGCGAGGTAACTGCCAAGGGTGCTGCTGCCGTTGCAGAGAAGCTGGGCATCGGCGAGCCCACACTTATGGATATTATCGGCGAGCTTGAAAAGCCCGGCCGCGATATCCGTGACAGCTTGACTGCTCCCATCCTTCGCGACAGAGTTATCGAGATCCAGGACCTGGAGCCCGGTATGATCATGAAGGGAACTGTACGTAACGTTATCGACTTCGGCGCATTCGTTGATATCGGCGTTCATCAGGACGGTCTTGTGCATATTTCCGAAATTTCCGACAAGTTTATCAAGCATCCCTCCGAGGCGCTTTCCGTCGGAGATATCGTAAATGTTAAAATTAAGAGCGTAGATGTCAAAAAGAAGCGCATCGGTCTTACCATGAAAGGTATCTGATTCTAATTTTATTAGAAAAAATCAATAGTTAAAATAGTCATACATGATAGTGTATTTTTCAAAGATAGCAAATTGCACAAAGAGATTATAACAATTTTGGAGAAAAAACATCTTTAAATTATGACTAAATACTGATATAATAATGCATAGTAAAGTGCGGTGTTCTACCGCAACAGTGAACTGCCAAGGAGGATATTTAAATGGCAAGTGTATCCCTTAAGCATATTTACAAGAAGTATCCCGGCGGCGTAACAGCCGTATCTGACTTCTGCCTTGAAATCAAGGATAAGGAGTTTCTTATTCTCGTAGGACCTTCCGGTTGCGGTAAGACAACAACTCTCCGTATGATCGCAGGTCTTGAGGAGATCTCCGAGGGTGAGCTCTTCATCGGCGACAAGCTCGTTAACGATGTAGCTCCTAAGGACAGAGATATCGCGATGGTATTCCAGAACTACGCTCTGTACCCCCATATGACTGTATTTGATAACATGGCATTCGGCCTTAAGCTCCGTAAGACTCCCAAGGAGGAGATCAAGCGCCGCGTAGAAGAGGCTGCAAGAATCCTTGATATCACACACC
>JAZUAR010000172.1:0-15253 GCA_045638055.1 Candidatus Avispirillum sp. | reverse complement strand
CCCTCAAGCTTGTCCTCAGAGGGGGAGGGAGCAAGAACTGCAGGAGTATTTCCGATGTGGAAGATAAACTTGCGGTCGCCGTTTGCAAAGTATGTAACGAATGCACAGCCTGTGGAGATACGGTCGTTCTTGATGATGGAGGAGCAATCAACTCCGTCACCCTCAAGACGGTCGATGAGGCACTTACCGAAGTCGTCGTCACCAACGCCGCCTACGATAGCAGCCTTGTGACCGAGACGTGCAACAGTGTCAATAAAGATTGCAGGAGCACCGGAGGGGTAAGGACCCTTGAAGATGCCTGCCTTATCCAGGGGGCTGTCAACCTCGCCGCGCATGATCTCGACGATGATCTCGCCCATGGTCATAATTTCAGCCATTGGTTTGTTCTCCTTTTCTGAATGTTAATTTATGAAAAGAAATAAAAGTGAATAGTTTTCGAAATATAATTAAGATTTGTTGGCGCGACGCTTCTGAGAAGAAGCAACAAGCCAACTCATTGTGGCTTTGCGAGTGTCAAGGCGTAGCCGCCGGCATGAGGCGCGAGCGAACAAAGCCTTTTATCGGAAAACCGTAGGTTTTTCGATAAGCGCAACGCGCTATCAGCCGTTAAGGTTAGATCTAAGGAATGTAACTGCAGTAGCCATCATCTCGTCCATCTTCTCAGCATCAGCATTGCCGGAGAGATCGCGCCATACCTTGATAGCGGGACCAACCTCGCCGCCTGTGAGAAGGAAGGGCTCCATAACTACCTTTGCATCGTAGCCGATGTCACGGAGAGCCTTACCGATCTCAGCCCAGTCAAGGTGACCTGTGCCGGGGAGCATACGGTTAGCTTCGCCAACGTGAACGTGAGCAACCCAGTCGCCGCCGCGGCGGAGAACTGTGGGGATATCCTCAACCTCTTCGATGTTCATGTGGAATGTATCGAGAAGGAGCTTAACAGACTTCTTGCCAACTCTTTCGCAGAATGCGATACCCTCATCGAGAGTATTGATCATGCAGGACTCGAATCTGTTGAGGATCTCAAGAGCGATTGTGAGGCCGAGCTTATCAGCGTGGTCGCCAACTCTCTTCATACCTGCAACAGCGCGGTCAAGGAGAGCTTCCTTGTCTGTATCTGCAAAGTCATAGGGCCAGTGGTTGTAGCAAGCACCGATGAGGATCTTACAGTCGATCTTAACCATCTGGTCAAGAATATCGCAAAGGAACTTAACGCCTGCCTCGTGGATTGCGGGATCTGCTGAGCAGATATCCTTATCCTTGGGAGGGCCGAGGTTTGCGGAAATCTCAAGTCCGAGATCCTTTGCAGTTGTACGGAGCTCCTCAAGCTGTGCATCGCTCATGTCAACGAGGTCGCCGGCGCCTACCTCAAGTACGTCAAGGCCGCACTTCTTTGCTCTGTGGCAAAGGTCGATGTAGTTAACAGCCCAGGTGTTGCCCCAGTAAGCGAAATGTGTTCCGATTTTCATCATAATTGTGGTTTCCTTTCGTGTATGTAAAATTTTTTAATTATCTTTCGCCGTCTCCGATATCGGGATAAGCCTGATTCAGAGGATTTATATCAAGAGTGAATGCGCTCTTGATGCCGTTTGAAGCGTAGGTGAGGGGCATATCGTTTTCGTTAATGAAATCGTATGTCCACTTCCACTGTGCAGCATATGCCGCTCTCTGCGCCTCGGTGCCGTTTACGTATCTGTCCTCGTAAAGAGCAGAGAGTCCGAGGAAGTGCATATGAACGGAAAGCTTTTCAAGATTGTAAAGCTCCTCGTCAGTATCTGCCTGATCCTTTGCATTCTCAAAGAGGGCGCACATCTTATCGTAGTTTTCCTTGAAATAGTCCTTGGAGTAGATATCGAAGGGAAGCTCAAAGTCATTAAATACGCAGCCCTTGAGGTCGCCGCATTCGATGAGCATATCCATATATTCTCTGATATATGTCCAGCCGTAGCCGTAGTTATCCTTGAGATACTCGGCAGTGCGGAGGTCGTATTCTTCCTTTGTCATATCGGGGTTCCACATCATGTCTGCAATAAGCTGACCGTCCATAGACTCGAAGCTTCCTCCGTCAGTTCCTACAACGTAGAAGCCGTTTGCGCCGTTATTGATAAACCACTGGAAATCGTTGTAGAGGTTATCAAAGTTAGGCTCGGGGCAGAGCATATAGTAGATGTGTGTGGGGTAATACCAAACGTAAATGTCGGAGCATTTTTCAGTCCATGCAAGGAAATCCGCCTCAGCCTTCTTGTTTGTAACGCCGAGGGAGTTACCCGCGTCTGTACAGCCCTCGTGACCGAGCATATGGTTTGCACAGCCGTTCCAGCAGTAGAGAAGGGTGATGCCCTCGTTGAGAGCGGTCTTTCCGGGAGCATCGTGCCAGCCCTTGGTGGGCTCGGATGAATTGCCGTATGCGTTTACGATAACGCGGATTTCGGGATAAGCCTTAATGATCTCCGCGTGGACCTTGTTAACGAATCTGCAAAGGAGACCGGAGTGCTGATTGCCCTCCTCCTTATATACCTTATTGCAGTTACGGCAGGTGCAGGGAACGTCGTCTGCAGCATAGGAGCAGGAGATCTCTGTGATCTCGCGGCCGATAACGGCGCCTGCTGCTGTTCTTTGATCGAGAAGCTCAAGCATATTTTCAACGCAGATCTCAAATGATCTGTTGTCGGAAAGACATCTCTTGGCAAGGCCCGCCGCCTGCATATCCTCTGTAGGAATGAAAACGTCAAAGGAGTGAGCGTTTGCTCTTACTCTCTCGATTCCGTAGCCGTACTTTGCCTGAAGCATTGAGGACTGTGTGGAGCAGCCGGAAAGCTTTCTTTTGATAACTGTGGACTCTGTATAATCGTTACGGAAGCCTGTGATGCAGACACAGCGGTAACGAACTGTGGGGATCTGAGTGTTATCAACACCCTCGGGAATGTTAGTCTTGAGATTCTTATCAAGCTTATATTCGCCGTAAGGGTAGAAGCTGTAGCCGAAGTAGCTTTCGAGGATCTCGTAAACGGCATACATTGTGCCGCGCATAGCACCTGCGGTGATGACAACGTCGTCACCCTCAGTCTTGATGTTGAAGCCGTCAGTTCCCATCTCACCTGTGGTGTCCTCTTTGAGGATGATCTGCTTTTCGAAGGAGCCCTGGCCGTACTCAATTGTGAGAGGTCCGTTTTTGCCACCGAGGCGCACGTATTTCGAAAGCTCCTCTGCGGCAAATTCCATATTTGCGTTGTCGGGGTTTGTTACAACAACGGTATACTCCTCAATGGGTGTACCCATAACGGTGAAGCCTTCCCAGCCGCATCCCTCGGGATAAACCTCATCAAGGGAGCCGAGGCCGATGATGTGACGCTTCAGCGCAAGTGAATCTCTGGAGTCGAAGCTGTTATCGGAATTGGTATCAGCGGCGAGCATATCAATACTGTCGGCGGTTCCGACCAATCCTGATTTGAGCAAATAGGAGTCAAGTGAATTTATGAAATTGTCGTGATTAATATCTCCCTTGCGATAAAGCATTGTAGCGGATGCGGGCAATGCCGTAACGATGCAGGAGAGCACCATAATAACGCAAAGAAGGAGAGAAATATATCTTTTCAAAGCTGCGGTTTCCTTTCATAAAACTATACTTATAATCATTATAATATAAGCATTCGGATTTTTCAATAGGAAACGCACTTCATTGTTGATTTTTTCGCGCTGTATGATACAATAAGACAAAAGCATAGCGGAGGTCAGTATGACAGGCACCATAAACGAAATAAAAACGAGAAAAAGCATAAGAGTCTATGAGGACAGAGATATCGAGCCCGAAAAGAAGGCGGCAATAATCGATGCGGCAATCGAGGCGCCTACGGCGGGAAATATGACCCTTTATACTATCATCGACGTAACGGACGAAAATCTTAAAAAGCGCCTTTCCGTAACCTGCGATAATCAGCCCTTTATTGCAGAGGCAAAGGCTGTGCTTATTTTCTGCGCCGATTACAGACGGTGGTATAACACCTTCGAAGACTTTTGCGACAACGTAAGAAAGCCCGGTGAGGGAGATTTTCTTCTCAGCGTTTCCGATACTCTTATTGCGGCCCAGAATGCGGTGGTTGCCGCAGAGAGCCTCGGCATAGGCTCCTGTTATATTGGAGATATTATAGAAAACTATGAAATACACAAGGAGCTTTTAAAGCTTCCGAAATACGTTGCTCCCGTGTGTATGCTGTGCTTCGGCTACCCTACGGAGGGGCAGAAAAAGAGAACGAAGCCCAAAAGATTCAATGCAAGTGATATTGTTTTCGAAAACTCATACGATATGGAAAAATCCGACAATATGGCAAAAATGATATCCGAAAGAAACGGCCTTTACGAGGAGGAGCTTTCCGATTGGATAAAGAAGTTTTGCGACCGCAAGTGGAACTCCGATTTTTCCCGTGAGATGACCCGCTCTGCCGCAGAAATGATACGGGATTTTTGCAGCGAAAGCAAATAATCTGTATTTTTTGCCATAGGATGTACCCTATTGACTCCGACAGAAAAATATATTATAATTAAATGCAATGTGGTTTATACATTTATATAATTTGGAGGAAACATGAAAAGAATTTTAGCAATATCCCTGGCTCTTCTTGCAGCGGCAGCGCTTATTTTCGGCGCAGCGCTCATCTACAATTCCCAGGATAAGGGTAAGGTTATCGACGGACAGTACAAGCTTCATATGGGTACTTATGCAGCTCCCTCTGCGGTAGACTCCGAGGAGGCAAAGTCCACAGTAACAACCGTTGCAGTTATTACAGACGGCGAGGGCAAGATCGTTGACTGTGTTATCGACTGCGGCGACTACGGTCTTTCCTTTGACGATGCAAAGGCAGGAAAGAACGGCACATATCAGACAAAGAACGAACTTGGCGACAACTACAATATGGTAGCATACGGTGGCTCTATCGCTGAGTGGTACAAGCAGGCAGAGCATTTTGCAGACTTCGTTAAGGGGATGGATGCAAAGGAGGCAACAGGCCTCGAGCTGGCAGCTGACGGAAAGGGCAAGGATGCAGACCTTCTTTCCGGTTGCACAATTGCAGTAACAGATTTCAAGAATGCCCTTGTTAAGGCAATGGGCGATACTCTTGCAGTATCCTTTGAGTCTGATGAGACACCCAAGCTTTCTCTTGCAATGATGAACGCTGATACTATCGGCGAGGCAGGAGAGGACGGCTCTGTTTCCGTTAAGATGACAACAACTCTTATGGCAGTTGCAACACACGACGGCAAGGTTCTTGCGGCAGTTACAGACGTTGCAGAGGCTGACCTCGCATACAGTGCAGAGGGTAAGGTAGCAAAGGCTGACTATGCAGGCACAAAGAGAGAAAAGCTCGACAGCTACGGCATGGTAGCATATGCAGGCGCAAAGTACGAGTGGTACGAGCAGGCTGATAACTTCTGCAAGTTCATCAAGGGTATGAGCGCAAAGGAAGTTGCAAAGATCAAGATGGACGATGCAGGTAAGGCAACTGATGCAGACCTCGTAGCAGGCTGCACCATCACTATCGGCGACTTTGTGAAGATCGCATCCAAGGCTCTCGGCGCAGAGATCAAGGAAGAAAAGGGTGGCTACACTCTCGGCCTCGGCTCTGTAACAGCTGTTGACGAAGCAAGTGCAAAGCAGACAACAACCGTTGTTGCAGTTATTACAGACGGCAACGGCAAGATCGTTGACTGCGTGGTTGACTGTGTTGAGTCAACTATGTCCCTTGAGGGCGGCAAGGCTTCCGTTGGCGGCACATATAAGACAAAGACGGAGCTTGGCGACGACTACGGCATGGTAGCATATGCAGGCGCAAAGTACGAGTGGTACCAGCAGGCAGAGAACTTCTGCGAGTACGTTAAGGGACTTGACCTTGAGGGTGCAAAGGCGATCGATCTTGAAAAGACAGGTAAGGCAAAGGATGCAGACCTTGTTGCAGGCTGCACGATCGCTATCTCCGAGTTCAAGGAAGCTCTCGTAAAGGCTCTTGAGGACAAGGGCGCAGTAGCATTCGATTCCAAGAAGGCTCCCGAAATCTCCGTTGCAATTATTACAGACGATTCTGCATCCACAGATGCATCTGCTGATAAGGCAGGAAGCGTTTCCTTCATGGTTAACATCTGCGCAGCAGCTGTAGCAGACGGCAAGACTCAGGCAGCTATCATCGACGTTGCAAACCCCACGTTCGCATTTGACGTTGAGGGCAAGATCACAGAAACAGCATTCCCCGGCACTAAGAGAGAGCAGGGCGACAGCTACGGCATGGTAGCATATGCAGGCGCAAAGTACGAGTGGTACGAGCAGTCCGCAAACTTCTGTGAGTTCATCAAGGGAATGACAGCAGATGAGATCGCTGCAATCCAGATGACAGACGTGGGCAAGCCCGCAGATGCAGACCTTACTGCAGGCTGCACAATCGCTATCGGTGATTTCATCAAGATAGCTGAAAAGGCACTTAAGGCATAAATTTAAAGTTAAAGGAATGGGCAAACGATGAAAAAATTGCTATCCGTAATACTTGTGGTAGCGATGGTATCATCGCTTGCCCTTCTTTCGTCCTGTAAGACGAAAAAACAGCAGTTTTCAGCATCCGATATAACGGTATTCGATACTCAGACAATAATCCTCGGCTGGGAAAACACCGAAGAGGAGTTTAACGAAAGAGCCGATGAGATACTGGAAAAGCTGAAAGTATATCATAAGCAGTATGATATCTATCACGAGTATGACGGCATAAATAATCTCAAAACAATAAACGATAACGCGGGAATCGAGCCTGTCAAGGTAGAGAGGGAAATAATCGACCTTCTGCTTTATGCAAAGGAGATGTATGACCTCACCGAGGGTATGACAAACGTTGCTATGGGAAGCGTTCTTTCCATCTGGCACACGTACCGCGAGAGGGGACTTGCAGACCCTGCAAACGCCGCCCTGCCTCCCATGGAAAAATTAAAGGAGGCGGCGCTTCATACGGATATTGACAAGGTCATTATCGATGAAGAAAAGAGCACCGTATATCTTGAGGACCCCGAAATGAGCCTTGACGTAGGAGCTCTTGCCAAGGGCTATGCCGTTGAGATGACAGCCCGGTATTGCGAGGATAAGGGATACACGGGATATGCGCTTTCCGTTGGCGGAAACGTTCGCTGTATCGGCAAAAAAGCAAGCGGAGATAAGTGGGAGATAGGAATTCAGAACCCCGATCTTGCCTCCGACAAGGCCTACGTTTCAAAGGTGTATCTTGAAAGAGAAGCCCTTGTAACCAGCGGTGATTATCAGAGATTCTATACGGTAAACGGCAAGCAGTATCATCACATCATAGACCCGAAAACCCTTATGCCACGGGATGTTTTCGCGGCGGTGTCCATAATAACAGACCATTCAGGCCTTGCGGATGCATTGTCAACGGCTCTTTTCAATATTAGTTACGAGGAAGGTCTGGCGATTGCCGAAAAAGAAGGCTTTGAGGCAATATGGGTATACCCCGACGGCACCGTAAAGACTACAGACGGATTTAATAAGCTGACAAAATAAAAAAGTGTGAGATATTAATCTCACACTTTTGTTTTTTAGCCCTCAGCGTTTCCCTCGTAGCCGAGAAGGAAGCCGCCTGCCTCTGCATAGAAGCTGCAGAGTGCGCCTGTCTTTGCGATGACAACGGATACCTCGGGATAGTCCTTAAGGATTGTTTCCCTGATGCTTTCAGCAACCTCGGGATTCTTGCAGTGGTGGATACGAACCTTACCGCCGCAGTAGCCGTTTGCCTTCATGTTATCGTAAATTTCAATAACGGTCTTGTCTGAGCCTCTCACCTTGGAGAGCATCTCAAGTGTGCCCTCAAGGCTTGCCTTACCAACGGCGCGGATGCCGAGAAGACCTGCGATCTTTGCCTTTGCATGGCTGATTCTTCCGTTATTGGCAAGATTTCTCATAGATTCGAGAGCGAAGAGAAGATGAGTGGTCTTCTTATATTCGCAGATAGCGTCTCTGATCTCCTCGAAGCTGAGTCCGGAGAGGATAAGCTCGCGGAGCTTTTCTATAAGGAGAGCATTTTCGGGACCTGCGGAGAAGGTATCAACGCAGAAAACCTTTCTTGTGGGATGGTTTTCCATATAGTCCTGTGCGGCAAGTGTTGCGCTGTTGTGGCTGCCGGAAAGATTCTTTGTAATGCTTACACAGAAAATGCAGTCGCTGTCACCGAATGCGCGGTACCAGTCGTCCATATTGGGGCAGGAGGAGCCTGATGTGCCCTTGTACTTTTTAAGGTCATCAGCCATACCCTCAACGTCAAGCTCTGCTGTATCTACGTATTCTTTATTGTCGGTTATGATCTTGAGAGGAACGGATTCAAAGTCAACTCCGTCCAGTACGTGAATGTCGCTTGCGGAGTCTGAAACGATCTTAAAGGTCATATTTATACCTCTTTTCAGATATGATTGTCGCCCTTGCGACTATACGGATTATATCAGTTTTTGAAAAACTTGTCAACAGTTAGCATAAAACTTGTTGACAGGCGGAAAATATATGCTAGAATGTAGGTATGAAAAATGATGTTAAAGGTCTCTTTGTGCAAGCAGTAAGGGATTTCCGTTTACCCCGATACTCTGAATTGCCAAAGGTAGGACTCTATCTTGAACAGGTAACGAAATACGTAAACGGAATACTTTCGCCCCTGGGCATCCCCGAGCTTACTTCGTCAATGATAAGTAATTACGTTAAGAAGGGCGTAGTGGACTCCCCCGTGAAAAAGCTCTATTATCCGGAGCACATTGCCTATATTCTGTTTGTGGGCGTGGGAAAAAGCGTTATGTCCATCGATGATATTTCATATATCTATACGCTTCAGAAGAGCATTTACAGCTGCGGGGTGGCGTACGATTATTTTTGTATGGAGTTTGAAAATATGCTGGCCTATACCGCGGGCATAAAGAATACCGTGGATAACGTGGGAGTAACGAACACGGAGCTGAAAACAGTTCTGCGAAACGTTATTATTTGTGTAACAAATCTTTTGTTTGTAGAAAATTCCCTCCGTGAATTCAGAAAAAGAGAAGAATAAAAGCCTGCTGCGCCTGCAGCAGGCTTTTGCTTTATTGACGATTTTTTTCGGCTATGGTATAATAAGTTATAAATTTATAGAACGAAAGGCAAGAACATGGCACAGCTTAAATATAAGACCCGAGGTATGGCAGACCCGGGAAAAAAGGAAAAGGTATATTTTTGTTGCCACCCTGATGAATTTTCCAATTTCTTTGACAGCATTTCCGACGAGATTCTGAAAAGGCAGAATTGTGCTGTGTGGTACAGGGACGAGAGCGATCCGTATGACGAGGCAGAGCATCTTTCCGACCTTGCGCGAATGCAGCTTTTCGTTATGCCTGTAACCACAAAGCTTCTCAACACAGAAAACCGCGCTCTCAGCGTGGATTTTCGCTTTGCCGTTGAAAATCACATTCCCGTTCTTCCTCTGATGCAGGAGACGGGGCTTGACAGGCTGTTTAACGAAAAATGCGGAGACCTGCAGTATCTTGACAAATTCAACCGTGATGAAACTGCTATCAGCTATGACGAAAAGCTGACAAAGTTTCTGGAGGGAATCCTTGTCGGCGATGAGCTTGCGGAGAAGATAAGAAACGCATTTGATGCATACGTATTTTTGAGCTACCGCAAAAAGGACAGAAAATATGCTCAGGAGCTTATGCGACTTATCCACAAGAACGATTTCTGCCGCGACATTGCAATATGGTACGATGAGTTTCTCACCCCCGGCGAAAACTTCAACGATTCTATCCGTGAGGCTCTTGAAAAGAGCGGACTTTTCGTTCTCGCAGTAACCCCCAATCTCGTCAACGAAGAAAACTATATAATGACAACGGAATATCCTATGGCGAGAAAGGAGCAGAAGCCTATCCTTCCCGCAGAGCTTGTGTCCACGGATAAAGCTCTTCTCAAGGAGAAATACGAGGATATTCCCGATTGCACGGATGCCCGTAACCCCTCCGCTCTTTCCGATGCTCTTCTTGAGTCCATAAAGAAAATGGCTATCAAGGAAAACGATAATTCCCCCGAGCATAATTTCTTTATCGGTCTTGCCTATCTTTCGGGAATCGACGTTGAGGTCGACCACGAAAGAGCTGTAAAGCTTATTACCGCTGCGGCAGACGACGGGCTTTTGGAGGCGCAGGAAAAGCTTGTTTCAATGTATATGAGCGGCGACGGCGTCAAAAGAAACTTCAAGCGCGCGGCAAAATGGCAGGAAAAGCTTGCAGTGGTATACGGCGACGAATTCAAGGAGGAGCCTACCTTTGAAAATCTTGAAAGGTGGCTTTCAAGCTACATCGGCATAGCAGGAAAATATTCCATTGCCAACGATATATACGAGCAGCTCGACCAGTATCATTGTCTTACCATTTTGTGCAGTCAGATCGCAGAGCTGACCGCCCATGACAAGCAGCTGGATAACACACGCCTTCGCTACAAGGCGCTGGGATATTTATATGCTTCAGGCTGCTACAAGACTCTGGGAAAGGCCGATAAGGCCTTTGAATACCCGAAAAAGGCATTGGAGATACTCGAGCCTCTCTATAACGAGGACTTTGCCCTTGGCTCTGCGTGGGTGCAGAAGGACTATGCTACCTGTCTTTCCTTTATCGGAGAGACCTACCGTCTGACAAACGAGCTTGATACGGCCCTTTCATATTTCACAAAAGCAACTCAGATCAAGAAAGATCTTTACGAGCGCTTCAGATATACAGGCAATATTAATTTTGAAACAGACTATGCTCAGGGACTTGCAACTCTTGCGGGAATCCATCTTCTGAACTATGAAAACGAAAAGGCTGCAGAATATTATCTTGAGGCTTTGTCGGTTCTTGATATAGCGGAGCAGGAGCACGGAACACATGAAACCGTCCCCCTTTACATTGATATTGCTCTTTCCTTCTCAACCGTGTACAGAGCCTCGGGCGAGTTTGATAAGCTCGAGGGAGTGCTGGAGGATGCTCTTGCAAAAATAAAGGATTACAGTGACCACACCGGTGTCAAGCTGTATTATTCTTATTTTCGCGCTTCTGTATTTCTCGGGCAGGCATACCTGATGCAAAAAAAGCTTGCTTTGAGCGCAGAGCAGCTTCTTTTTGCCGGCGAGCTTAACCGGGAATATTCAAGAATTTGCCGCAGGGATATCGACTATACTCTCCTTTGCACCTGCTATACGCTGCTGGCAAATATTGAGCTTGAGAGAGAGGACCTTGCTGAGGCGAAAAAATATGTAGAGGTTGCCGTCGCGTATGCCGATAAATGTCTTGCGGAGGGATTTGATCTTGCCAGCGCCGATTGCTCGGCTGCATATTCCATGTACAGCAGCATTGAGATACTTCTCGGTAATACTGATCACGGAATGGAGCTTTTGCAGAGGGCCATAGCCATTCTTGAGGAAAAGGCTTATTCAATTGACGATACGAGAGCTATTCCCATGTTCTTCGTAGCATATCTGAACTATTCTGCCATAAGCTTTGATAATGGAGACTATCCGAACACTGTGAAGTACGGAACAAAGTGCATCGAGGTATTTGAAAAATACAGAAGGCTGGCTCCCGGAATTGCGGGCAATTCCAATATCTCCTTCCTTTGCTACAGTGTGGGCATGGCGAAGCATCAAATAGATAAGAAGGAAGCGAAGGCTTTCTTTGCCGACATGATCGATTGCTTTGAGACGCATATCAAGGAGGAGGCGCTCCTTAACGACTACGACGGACTGGCAACTATCTATCTGACTCTTTCCGTTATAGGAAATATTTTTGAACGCCCCAAGTGGAAAAAGAAGGCGATGGAGACCATCGAGGTTATGAAAAACAAATTCGGCGAAGCCTTTATGAGAACAGCGGTATATTCCTTCCTGAACGGCTGATAACATCACAAATAAAAAAGGCTGTTGCAATTACTTGCAACAGCTCTTTTTTTTATCCCCATTTTGCAACGAGGGTGATTTTTGAATCGGATTGATTGATAAAGGTGTTCTGAGTTACCTTCATTCCGGACATTGTATACCAGCCGAGGAAGGTGGCATTGTCTTTCATGGGAACGGGAAGCTCGCCGAATCGGGAGTTGAAGAGAACAGAGCTTTCAAGGGTTGTTCCTTTTCCCGCCTTGTAAACTGAAATATTCAGTCCGTCAAGCTTAACGGTATCGCCCACTGCGACATTGCTCTTCAGCCATTCAGCACCGCCGTCGTGGCCGGAGAGAACGAATCCGCCCTCGGGAATAGGTGCATTACCCATGCCGTAGGGTCTGATCTCTGTAACGATACCCGCAGCACTGACGATGACCTCTGTGCCGTAGATGTTCGTATCTGTGGAGACCTTTCCTTCGTAGATGATGAGCATACCTGCGCCGCGTATCTGGTTTTTGCCGTTTGCTGTGTACGTTGCGGCGGGGACAAGCCAACCGCCGTCAGCATCCAGAGTGAGGGTAACGGTCTTTGCATTCCATACTGCGGTATAGGTGTTGCTCTGGTAGTATGCTGTGCCGGGAGCGAGAATAGTTCCGGAGCTGTCCTTCCAGCCGCCGAAATCATAGCCGTATCTCGTAGGTACGGGAAGTTCGCAGAGAGAATATCCCTCGGGGAGAATGATATCACCGCCGTCGGCTGTCATGGAGATCTTATTCTCGTAAACACTGACGGACGTATCCTTTACAGACACGTATTTTCCAACAGAGAAGTTTTTTGAGATCCAGTCAGACATATTGCCGTTTCCTGAAAGAGCAAAGCATCCCTCGGGGATAGCGTTGTTGCCTGTTCCGTAGCGGTGTATTGAAATGACCTTGCCTGTTGAATCTATAATAGCCTCTGTGCCGTAAATGTTTGTGCCTGTTGTTGCGCGGTCGCGGTAAAGGATAAGCTGATGGGCGCCTCTGGTGACGTTGATTCCGGAAATCTTTGCGGAGGCAACAGTATATTCGCCTCCGTTTTTATCAAAGCGGATAGTCACGGGGACCTTCCATACTGCTGTAAGCACGGGGATCTCGCAGCTTGAAACAACGGTTGCTTCGGTAATGATGTTTCCGTTATGATCCTGCCAGCCCATGAAGAGGAAGCCTTCTCTTGAGGGGGTGGGGAGAGTGCCGTATGCTTTGCCGATGTATATCTTTTTGCCCAGCGTTCCGAGATAGTCGTTGTAGCTTTCAAAAACTGTAACCGTGTTCTTTTCAGCATCAAAGTGGATGTAGTTTCCTGCCTTCACGTTCTCGCGAAGCCATGTGTATCCTGTGCCGATGCCTGAAAGAACGAAGCCGCCTGCAGGGATAGTGGTCTTGCAGGTGCCGTAAACGGGGGAGGTAAGAACGATGCCGTTCTTGTCAACGGCGATCTCTGCGCCGTAGGCATTTGTGGAGGGGTATGAGCTTGAATAGCTTGAGTTGTAGAGAATAATGGAGTTTGCAGGTCTTGAAACGTTTACTCCGTTGAGGGTGCAGGAGCCCTTTGCGGGCTTGAATTCACCGCCGTTTGTGTTGAAGATAAGCTCTGCGCTTGATGCGGTCCACTTAGCGGTGAGGGTGATGCTTTCTGTAACAACGGAGCCGTCTGCAAAGATCTGTCCGTCAGCTGTTTTCCATCCTGCAAATGCCGCCTCGCTTCTTGAGGGAACGGGGAGGATTTCAAGGAGCGAATCCTTGGGGATAGTGATGCTTCCCTTTGAAGCCTCGTAGGAGAGCTTGTTTTTATAGACCTTAACGGTGTTTCCTTCAATGAAAACGTAGGAGCCCTTTGTCACGTTCTTTGCTATCCAGTCGGACATATTGCCGTTTCCGGAAAGGGCGAAGCAGCCCTCGGGAATGGTGTTGTTGCCCTTGCCGTAGCCGTAGACTGCAACGACCTGGCCTTCGCTGTTCACCATAGCCTCTGTTCCGTAGATATTTGTTCCCGTTGTAGCGCGGTCCTTGTAAAGAACAAGATAATGCGCGCCGCGGGAAATATTTGTGCCGTTGAGGGTGGCGGTAGCATAGATCATGGAGCCGCCCGCAGTGTCAAAGGTGACGGTGACGGGGGTGGACCACGTTGCAAGGATCACGGGATTATCGCAGTCTGTAACGATAGAGCTGTGTGTAACCTCGTTTCCGTTCTGATCCCTCCAGCCCGCAAAGAGGAAGCCGTCCTTTCTGGGGGTGGGGAGAGTGCCGTAGGCCTTGCCTGTGTAGATCGTCTTTTTCTCGGAGGCGAGATAGTCATCGTAGCTTTCAAAAACGGAGATCTTGTCGCCGTCAAGAAGGACGTAGCTTCCTGCCTTCACGTTCTCGCGAAGCCAGGTGTATCCCGTGCCGATGCCTGAAAGAACGAAGCCGCCCTCGGGGATGGGAGTCTTGCAGGTGCCGTAAACGGGGGAGGTGAGAACTGTGCCGTTCTTGTCAACGGCAACCTCTGCACCGTATGCGTTTGTATAGGGGTATGCGTTTGAATAATCTGAATTGTAGAGGATAATGGAGTTTGCAGGTCTTGAAACGTTTATTCCGTCAACCTTGCAGGAGCCCTTTGCAGGAGCGAAGAAGCCGCCCTGAGTATCATAAATGAGGGTTGCCTCGGTCGCACTCCACTTGGCTGTGAGGGTAATGTCTTCGCCAATTTGGCTGCCCTTGGTGTACCGGTTGCCCTCGCTGTCCACCCACGCTACGAAGGCCTTGCCTGAAAGTGTGGCTGCGGGGAGCGCGGGGAGAGAGGAGCCGCTCTTTATATAAAGTGTGCCGTCGGCAGCATCAAGAGCCTCAATGCTTTCATATGCGGTAACCGTGTAGCCGCGGAGGGTGACGTATCCGCCAACCTTAACGTTTGTCTGAAGCCACGTGTGCATTGTGCCGATGCCCGAAAGAACGAAGCCGCCCTCGGGGATCTTTGTGTTGCCTGTTCCGTAAGGATAAACTGCAAGCACCTTGCCGGATGCATCAATAACGGCCTCGCTGCCGTAAATGTTTGTCTGGGTGGATGCCTTGCCTGCATAGATAACGAGAGAGTTTGCCGCTCTTGTGATATTGATGCCTGCGGCAGTAGTCTTTTGCGCTGTAGAGAGAAGCTTTCCGCTTCCTGCGTTAAAGGAAACAACGGTAAGCTTTTCCCATTTTGCTGTGAGGGTGATATCGCCGTACTGCATAACGGTGTCGCCGCTCTTTACAGTATTGCCGTTTTGGTCCTGCCAGCCGAGGAAGATATGACCTTCCTTTGTAACGGTGGGAAGGAAGGGAAGGCCGATC
>JAZUAR010000171.1:0-4440 GCA_045638055.1 Candidatus Avispirillum sp. | reverse complement strand
CCATTCGTATGCGGCAAAGTCCGCCCGAACGGTCCAATGCAGCTCAGTACGAACGTTTCGGAACCAAAAGAAAAAAAGGAGAAGTCAAAAATGACAAAACTTCAGGCTTTTGCAAGCGAGCAGCTGAGAGCAGACGCTCCTCAGTTCAACGTGGGCGATACAATCAAGGTCCACAATCTTATCCGTGAGGGTTCCAGAGAAAGAATCCAGATCTTCGAAGGTACAGTAATCGCTCGTCACGGCGGCGGCATCTCTGAGACATTTACAGTTCGTAGAGTTGCTTACGGTTGCGGCGTAGAGAAGACATTCCCCCTCCACTCTCCCCATGTAGCTAAGGTAGAGATCGTTCGTTACGGTAAGGTAAGACGTTCCAAGCTCTACTACCTCCGCGACAGAGTTGGTAAGGCTGCTAAGGTTAAGGAGCTTCAGTAAGACAAACAAATCTCTTCCTTCGGGAAGAGATTTTTTGTTACTCAAAGGTATTTCTATGAATTTCAAATCAATATATTTTAACAAGCCCTTCTGGAAGACAGTTCTTCCTCTTGCCATCCCCATAGCGCTCCAGAATCTTATGGCGGCATCCTTTTCCCTTATCGACACCTTTATGGTGGCGGGTCTTGGCTCCACCACACTTTCCGCTGTCGGAATGGCAACTCAGTATACCTGGCTTTTCAATATCTGCATTTTCGGCCTTACCTCAGGCACTGCGCTTTTCGTTTCCCAGTACTGGGGAACAAAGGACCGCGATTCCATACACAGGACCGAGGGTATGGCGCTTATCCTTGCCATTGGAACAGCACTTCTGTTCTTTTTGGTAGGTCTTCTCTTCCCTGAGCTCATCTTAAGGATATTCAATAAGGACGAAACGGTAATTGCCATAGGCTCATCCTATATCAGATACGCCTGCTTCTCCTATCCTGCGTATGCCTTCAATTTCGTTTTGTATACTGTTCTGCGCTCAACGGAAAAGGTTCGTCTCCCCATGCTCCTCTCCATATTCAATGCCGCAGTTAACGCGTTTCTCAATTACAGCCTCATATACGGCTTCGGACCCTTCCCGAGAATGGAAGCCGCAGGCGCCGCTCTTGCAACAAGCATTTCCTGCTGGACTACGACCTTACTTCTTCTCACAGTATGTCTTATTCAAAAGAATATCGTTGTAGCTCCCTTTAGAAAGCTTTTCATTTTCACAAAAAAGCATTTTTCCTCTTTCATGAGAAAGACAATTCCCGCGCTTCTCAACGAGGGTGTGTTTGCACTCGGCACCACAGTTCTTAACGTTATCCTCTCCAATATCAGCGTTGAATCCTACGCAGGTGTAACTATTCTCAGAACTGTGGAAAACCTTGCCTTTGTATTTATTGTGGGACTTTGCAATGCCTGCAGTATTATAATCGGAAAGTCTATCGGATCGGGTGATATTATCGGAGCAAAGAAGGATGCTACCCGCTTCCTTTGCGTTATGCCCCTTTTCAGCATCATAACAAGCACTGCAATGATACTCCTTCGAGGCCCCCTCGTATCTCTGTTTACATACAGCGGCGAATATACGGATATTGCAATAAAGAGCGCTCTTTACTGCATCCTCATATACTCACTTGATATGCCCATAAGAAACATTCCTTATCTCACTATCGTAGGTATATTCCGTCCCGGCGGAGACCCGAAGACCGGTATGATCTGTGACGTTTCAGCTCTTTGGTTCATATCTATCCCCTTAACTGCACTTCTCAGCTTTCTCGGAGTTCCCTTTGAGATCGTATTCCTTCTTATGTATCTTTCCGAGGATATTCCGAAAACCATTCTTTGCATCATTTATTATATTTCCGGCAAGTGGATCCATCCCGTAACTCCCGAGGGTAGACTTGCTCTTGAAAAATTAAAGCAAAATGATCAAAAAAGTTGATTATCGGGACAAAAAACTGTTAAAAATAACTCAGCGGTTATTGATTAGCCGCTGAGTTTTTGTTATAATAGCTGTATATTATTTTTAGCAAAGGTACGGTAATTCAAAATGAAACGTTCAAGCGGTGTGCTTATGCACATCTCCTCTCTCTGGGGCGATCATTCAGAGGGCTCCTTCGGTGAGGCTGCCCGTCAGTGGGTAGATTTTCTCGCTGACTGCGGCTTTTCCTACTGGCAGACTCTTCCCTTCTGCCTCCCCGACGAGGCAAACTCCCCCTACAAATCATTCAGCGCTTTTTCGGGAAATCCTTATTTCATCGATCTTCCCATGCTCCACAAGGTCGGTCTTCTTACTAAGGAGGAGCTTGAAGGAGCCTATCAGAAAACTCCCTATGCCTGCGAGTTTGAAAGACTGAACGCCGAAAGACTTCCCCTTCTCGCAAAGGCAGCAGACAGAATGACCGATACTACCTGTATCGACGCATTCTTGGAGTCCCACCCCAGAACCGAAGAGTTCTGCCGCTTTATGGCTCTCAGAGCCGCAAATAACGAGCTTCCCTGGAACGAATGGACAGTTGATACCCCCGATGCTGCAACCCTTAAGCTCTGGCGCTTTTGCCAGTGGGCATTCTTCTCTCAGTGGAAGGAAATTAAGGACTACGCAAATTCCAAGGGCATCTCAATTATCGGTGATATTCCCATCTACGTTGCATGGGATTCCGCTGACGTATGGGCAGCTCCCGAGCAGTTCCAGCTTGACCCTGATAATAACCCCTCAAGCGTTGCGGGAGTACCTCCCGATTACTTCTCCGAGGACGGTCAGCTCTGGGGCAATCCTCTTTACAACTGGGACAAGATGAAGGAGGACGGCTTCTCATGGTGGAAGGAAAGAATGGCATTTATGCTTGAGAACTTCGACGGTGTCCGCATCGACCACTTCAGAGGCTTTGAATCCTATTTCTCCATCCCCGCAACTGAAACCACAGCAAGAAACGGCAAGTGGGTAAAGGGCCCCGGCATGGACCTTATCAATGCTATCAAGCCTCTTTGTGATGATAAACTTATTATCGCAGAGGATCTCGGCGATATCACTCCCGAGGTTGTCAAGCTCGTTGAGGATTCCGGCTTCCCCGGAATGAGAGTGCTGCAGTTTGCATTCCTCGATACCTCCAACAATCCCCACCTCCCCCACAACTATATCAACAACTCAGTTGCATATACTGGAACACACGATAACAACACCCTTCTCGGCTACGTATGGGAGCTTGACGCAGGAAGTCGCCGCCGTCTCTTTGACTACTGCGGATTTATGGGTGAGCATCTTGACGACAGCTACAACCATATGCTCCGCACAATGTTTGCAAGCCACGCGGGCCTTCTTATGCTCCCCGTTCAGGACCTTCTCCTCTACGGCCGCGACACAAGAATCAACAAGCCCGGCATTGCAGAGGGCAACTGGTCTTACCGCGTAACAAAGGAACAGATCAACACCATCTACAAGGAAAAATTCATCTACTGGAACAGACTCTATTCAAGAGTATAAAAACAAAAAAACACCTGTCAGGGCTTTGGGCCTTGACAGGTGTTTTTTTAATCTCTTTTACCTGTGCCGTGACAAGATGGACATTTGCCATAATTGGGATGGCATTTATAGCAATTGCGATCCTCTTTATCAGAAGCTGAGCTATTAAGATATCCGTCTCCTTTACAGGTTTGGCATTTACCGGAGCCATCGCAAACGTTGCATTCCTGTTTTACATTACTGCCACCATTACTCGGAAAATCTGAATTTGTATTGTTACCTGAATAATCAACGGGAGAATAAGTGGTTCGATCGCCAAAGTCGATAAATTCAAATACATCCGGCTGGAAATAGAAAGTCAGCAAAGAGGTTTCTTTTTGCCCGTTGCGTTGCATATAAACAAGCAGATCACCCTGTATATCGTTATTTTCATCAATAACATCAGGAACATCAGTCTCTCCTGTGTAGTTAAATGCATAATGATATTGCTTGAGATAGAGGATAGTTTCCTCTTCTTCAAAAGCGAGCTCAAGCTTTAATTTTTCATCAAAGAGCAAAGATATATATTCCTGCATAGCCAAAGCTCCAATATCTATGTCGGCCTTAAAGCTGAGTACATATCTCTCTTTTTTCTCACTGTAAAAATCCTCGTTACGGGCAAGCTTATAATCAAAGAACGCATCGGGACTTGGGATCGTAGGAGATTTTATAATAGGAACGATAGGCTCATCCCACGTTTCTGCGGCATTCGGCTTAACATCAGAGCCAAAGCTGATCCACAGCTCCCAATTTATACCACCGGTGCAATTCACAGAAATATCCACATCAGCATTTTCATTATCATCCTTTTGCAAATGCCATCCAAGTGTTGTTCCGTCCTCGTAAGAATCACAAAGTGTCATTCCATACTTATCCTGCAAAACAGAAACATAATTTTTCGCAGCATCTGTAGGATCTCCCTTGAAGCAGTAAACACTATATTCACCACTGGTGCTGTCAGGTGCAGCATTCAG
>JAZUAR010000170.1:0-39774 GCA_045638055.1 Candidatus Avispirillum sp. | reverse complement strand
TTCGTGATGAAATCCGACTTTGTCGGGAGATGCACGGATTTAATTTCATCTGCGAAGCAGATTTCATCCGAGCATTGCTCGGATTTCATCGCGCTTTGCGCGATTTCATTTATTTTAAGCACCCTTATGGGTGCTTTTTTTCTTTGGTGGGCCATTGAACCGGGAGTCGAAAGCAGAACACCGCGGCTTGACAAGTGTAGACTGCTTGTGTATAATTAATTTACAACCACGTACGTCAATATGTATTTATAAACTTGGAGTAATTGTCATGAAAAGAAAACTGATAATGTCAGCGATTGCTGTTGCGATCATTGTAGTCATGGTTCTTGGTGTATTTCTCGGAAACATTCTTTTTACTAATTTGATTGATTACTCAAACGTTGTTTTAAAAGATCAGAAATTCACGTCTGCCGAGGAGGCAATCGGTGCTCTGGAGGCATATGAAAGGGAAGAGTCTGATACCAGCCTTGATTATTGCCCGCCCTATGAGGTTGTATATAGCTTTGAGTATGAAGATAATACAATTGTATTTTACAGCTTTTGCGACAACTTTGACGGAACAAAAGAAGAGTACTATGCTATCCGTATTTTAAAGCATAACGATGATAACACCCTTTCCTTTGACGGCGGATTTGCGTACTTTTGTTTAAAAGAGCATGAGGAAAACGGAAATTACTATTATTTCACAAATATAAATACCTCACAGGGCAAAAAGTCCATAAGCTTTTTATATCTGGATAAACAATCAGATAAGGATATATACGTTGACGGTATTAAGGCAACAAAAGATCTTGTAACGATCGACGGAAAAGTATTTTATCTTTGTTATGCAATTTCCTCTCCTGACACGTTCCTTTCAAACCTCTTTACATCTGTTGGTTCAAGACACAATGTGGAAATCAAATAGAAAAACAGACAGGCAAAGCCTGTCTGTTTTCTATTTCACCCCAACAATGTTCCCAACTATTTTAACTTTATCCGAAATTTTGATATTTTTATTGATCCAGTTTGCAGCGTCACCGTGACCCGAGAGAACGAATCCGCCCTCGGGAATGGCGGTCTTGCCGCCGTAGCGCTTCTTTGTAACGTGCCCCTTTGAATTCACGGCAACCTCCCAGCCCCAAATGTTGGTGTTGGATTTCTCGCCTTTGTCGTAGACAACAAGCTCATTTGCGCCTCGGATTCCGTTGAATCGGTCAACGGAGCGATGAACACCTGCCGAAACGTGGGCTGCATTATCAAACCAGACGGTATAGCCCTTTCTGATATTCGCCTTTATCCATTCGCCCGCCTTGCCGTGGCCCGAAAGAACCTTGCCCCCTACGGGAATCTTGGTGTTACCCGAATAGTGAGGATCTTCAAGCACAACACCGTTCTTGTCGATGGCAACCTCATATCCCCACTGATTTGTGCCTGTTCTTCCATTTCCGGAAAGCCCCTTGAAATAGAGCACAAGGTCATCGGCGCCGCGGGGAACATCGTTTCCCACAAGCTCACCGGGGATATACATCTCTGCCTTTATCATATTGATAAATCTCTGCCAACCCATATCGAGAGTTCGGTGAGGGCAGTATTTGCCGTCAAAGTCCTGATGCTTCTTTACTCGGTCAATGCCCCATCCTTTGGCTTTAAGCTTTTTTGCAATAAACTTAGCCGCCCTCTGTTCAGCCGCAATGAATCGCTCACCGCCTGAAAGGGAATAGCAGATCTCAATACCGATGCCGCATCTGTTGCCCTTGCCGTTTTTGCCGTCTCCCGCGTGCCACGCATTTCTGCTTTCGGGAATACCCTGAACCACCTCTTTATCATCAATAGCATAGTGGAAGGATTTCTCAAGATCGTTTCTTATCATATAAGCGATCTCATCTCTTGCAGAGGCATCGTTTGCCGTGTTATGTACAACGAAAAACTCAGCCTCCATACTGTAAGGGCATTTGAGATAATACTTGTCCGCGGGGACAAGATTCTTTGTAACGTCCATCTTACCCCTCCTTTTTCTCGTGCTGAGTGCCGAAGTAGAACGAGATCACCGAGGTCGTGATAATCATCACGTTATCGGGAGAAATGTTACCCTTCAGGCTGAGCACAGCAAAAATCAGAAGCACGATAAACGTAACGATAGTCTTCACCTTGATAAGGTTTGCGATGTTTTTAAGCATAATTTGCCTCCTATCTGTTGATTAAATGATTCTGAAGCTCTTCCTTGGCATCCTGCATCTGCTTGATGTTATTGCCATCTATTCCGTGATCGAGCAGGGCAAGCAACGCTCGCTGCGTAGCTCGGTCTCCTTTCTCGATATCACGGAGTCGGTCATCATCGTTTGAGAGCCGTCTGTCTACCTTTTCTCGCCACTTTTCAAGCTCCGCTATTCTTTCGTCCTGCTTGACATTCGGAGCTTTTGCGGTCTTGTAAGCCTTGACGATTTTCTCAAAGGCATTTGAAAGAAGAACGAAGGCACTCGCCGCCGCAAGGACAGCACTCCATATGATTTCGGGAGTTATATCCATTGGTATCACCCCTCTTCAAACCCTTCCGGGACAAACACATCCTCTGTGCTTTCGGTGTAGCTGTGTCCGCAACCTTCGATGTCGATAGCTTCATCGTACACAACTCCGTCATTACGGATGAGTTTCTTGCCGATGTCGGAGTAGGTGCGATTAAGCACCACTCCGTCTTTACGTGTTTTAAAATATTCAGTAATAATTGCCATACACATCTCTCCTTTATACGGCGATAATTTGTTCTGCAAACGCAGACCAATTAGTGGCTGCGACCCACTCATCGTAGAGAGCGGCAGGAACACGGAACTCACAAAGCGGTGAAACATTGTCGAATGCATCTGCGCTTTCAAGTGTAGGAACACTGGTGCATCTCGTGAAATCAAAATACAGCACAGTATAGCAGTTTGAAAATGCATCTGCTGCAATGACACACGCACCGTTACTGATGACCACCGTTTCCATCAAATAGCAGGCTGAAAAAGCAAAGGCATCAATCGTGTCAACACTTTCCGGGATTACCACATTTTTGAGCGGAGTTGTGAAGAAGGCGTATGGTCCAATGCTTTCAAATCCGTCCGGGAATAAGATGTAAGTTAGCGCAGAATCACGGAATCCGTTGTCACCAATTCCTATGATACCCTTTGAGAGAGAGATTCTCTGCAAACTCCAGCTGTTTCTGATCGCAATATCAGACAATACTGTTTTAGGAACGACCAGACTTTTCAGAGAATAACAATAATTCAAGATACCTGCACCAAGAGATGTTAAACCACTCGGCAATGTGATGGTTTCCATTTTTCCGAAATACCCCAAACTGTAGTTTGCGTTGCAATAAGTGTTAGCACCAAGTTCTATCTTTCTCACAGTAGCTTGGTAACTTCTTCTGAGGTTAGCATCAGAACTGTACATCAAATATGCACCACTGCTACTGGAACCAAGCAGATACATTCCGCCATTTTGCACCTCATAAGTGATAATATAATCACCTGCTGATGCATATTCGTGTGCAGCAGTTTTAGCAGATGTTTGGCTTGTTCCTGTTACAGTTGTAGTCGAGCCATCTCCCCAATCTATAAGCACTGTGCCCGTTGTTGCAAATCTCACTTGGGGAGAAAGAGTATTCGGCAAGAGTGTGATATAAACCCTTGTTTTACCGTCATCGGTAATATACATCGCACCGACATACACCTTCTGTCGGCGTGCAGCATAAACCTTTATATCTGGCAGATACCCGTTCCATCCCTGACAGGTCAACCCCTCTTGCTCGGGCAAGGGCGGCATTTCGGTTAACACTTCTGCTTCCTCAAAGGAATACGAATGCAGAATAGTTCCGTCATAGTCGATGAAGGTTACGTCTTTTTCTTCGATTTGTGCTGTGCCGCCACCTGCATCAGGGAGGCTCTCGGCAGTTTCAATACACTCCCGAAGCATTTCATTGTGCAATTGAATTCTTTCTGTGTTTGTCATTGCCATATCTCCACCTCATACTCGCTTGTGGTGTCCCAAGTATTTGCGGTATTATAACGATACACTTGAATTTCACCTTCAGTTATTTTGAATGTTGCATTACCTATAGAGCCGTCTGTGCGTTGAATTGGATATCTTACCGTAGTGGTGGTAGACGCAAACTCAAAAGCACCAAGCGGAGGGTTATAGCTTCCAACACACTCATAGACCTTTTGTGATGATGGAGCTGTATCCGATAATCTGCGAATGGTGAAACACTTTGCTATACCACCTAAAGGATTTTCAATCGTGATTGATGTTGTTGATGTAGGTATTACAATAAATTTGACATAGTTATCAACACCACCGCCACCACCAGCCGCCTTGCCTTTCAGCACCTCTTCAAGCTCGGCAATCAGCGCCTCCTGCTCAGTCAGTATGGCGTTCAAGTCCTCGCTACCGCCCGTCTCAATGCCTGCGATCTCTGTGGGCATCTCGTCAAGAGTCATTGTGGCAGCCTTACCCGTCTTGCTTCGTATTGCCTCGGCAATAGCTGTCAGCTTATCAGTAAGAGCCATTCTCGATCACCCCCAACTGTTCCTGCACATATGTCTGCACATACCAAGTCATCACAGCTCCCGTAGGAGATTTGTCGGTATGCTCCACCTCGTCCATATCGTAAATGTAGAGAACTTCCTTAGAGAGTGTGACCGCTCCGGCGTTTGACACCTCTATGTTATATCTGTAAGACATAACATCGTGAAGAGTTGCCGTGATAGTTGTTGACCTTGCGACTATTACGGAGGCAGGAATTCTTCTGCTTCCATCCTCCATATATACGGCATAGCTGCCCTTATCAGCCTTGATAGCCGCCACGATCTCAGCAATTTCTCCCTGCTTGCTTGTATCATAGGGAACAATATAGATTTTTGCAGGCTTTTCTTTTCCATCGGCAATTGCTCCGTTTTTGCCGAAAACGACGACATTGCCTTCCTTGCCGTCTACACGGTCAATCTTTGATGCAAGGCCCGTTTCTGTGTCAGAAATAGCTTTTTCCCAGTCTTCTTTTGCTTTCTGAACATCAATCAGTGTCTTTGTCAGTGCGGAATAACTGTTCTGCGCTTCGATAGCTTCATCATCCTGAATTACACTTTCGATAATAAAAGAGAACATCGGGCTCGTGATGACGTTACCCTCGGTGTCTGTTACGCGAATCTCGCAGTCAACCTTTCCGGCCCCGGAAGTAATTGATGGCTCCTCTGTACCGCCCTTGAGCTCATAAATTACCGAGTCATCCTCAATTCTTGCCACGTCGTAGATAACGCTGCCTCCGGGAAGGGTAGCATATAAGGTGGCTATGCTCCCCTCGGGAAGGAAAAATGGCTCACCGCCCTCGGTGAAAAAGAACGTGAACTCACGAAATCCGTTGTCACCTACGTGAAGCCCCTCGATCAGAAGCTGGCGTCCCGTTCGGTTTGTTTTTAAAGTGTGTTTTGACATTTTTTTCCTTCTTTCATGTTTTAATCTTGCAAAAGAATTTCGTTTTTGCCTTTTCTTCTCCTTTCTCTGAAATTAACGAAAAAGCTTTTACAATCCGTACCGATAATAACATGAAAGGAACGTCTGTTTCTCCCTGTAGTTTCTGCCGAATATTAACATATTATGAAATATACTTGATTTTTTTGTTGCAAAAGGGTTGTCTTTTTATCATGAATAAGGTAAAATACAGGGTGTGTGGTATAGGTTATACCGCTAAAAACGGGGAACATCCCTTAAGATTTTTTGGAGGAAAACTCATGAAAAGAATCATTGCGCTTCTTCTTTGCGTTGTTATGATCCTTTCTCTCGCTGCATGCGGCGCAAAGAAGGACAACGATAAGAAGGACGATGCAGATGCAGCTGATTTCAAGGTTGGCGCTATCTACATCAACTCTAAGAACGATACTGCAGGCTACACATTCGCTCACCACAACGGTATCACGACAGGTATGGAGTGTGTCGGTCTCGACACAGACAAGCAGCTCTTCATCGTTGACGAAGTACCCGAGGACAAGGAGCAGGTTCTCGCAGCTATCGACACTCTCGTTGGTAAGGGTGTAAACATCATCTTCGGTATCTCTTTCGGTTATATTGATGCTATGGAAGAGGCAGCTGCTGAGTACACAGACGTTATCTTCTCTCACGCAACAGGCTACAAGAGCAACGAAACAAACTTCAACAACTACTTCGGCCGTGCTTACCAGGCTCGTTACCTCGCAGGTATCGCAGCCGGTCTCAAGAGCCTTGAGACAGGTAACAACAACGTAGGTTACGTTGCAGCATACGGCACTGAGTATGCAGAGACAGCTTCCGGTATCAACGGCTTCGCTCTCGGCGTACAGGCAGTTAACCCCGATGCTACTGTATACGTAAAGAACCTCGGCGCATGGGCAGATGAGGTTAACGAGTCTGCATTCGCTAAGGAGCTTATCAACTCCTACAACTGTGGCGTAATCAGCCAGCACTGCGACTCCGCTCAGCCCCAGAAGGAAGCTGAGAAGGCAGGCGTATTCGGTTGCGGCTACAACTCCGATATGACAGCAGATGCTCCCAAGGCGCACCTCACAGCTGCTATCTGGAACTGGGACGTTTACTATGCAACAGCTATGGAAGCAGCTATGAACTGCGGCAGCGCTGACAAGTTCGTAGAAGAGATGGGCTCCTCCGCATACTACGGCGGTCTTAAGGAAGAGTTCGTTGACGTATCTCCCCTCAGCGACAACTGCGTAGAGGGCACAGATAAGGCAATCGAGGCTGTTCGTAAGCTCATCGTTGACGGCGAGTGGGACGTATTCTCCGGCGTTAAGCTCACAGTTAAGGCAGACGGTACAGTTACAAAGACTGATGCTGATCTTGTTGACAACGCAGGTAACGTTATCGTTGCTGCAGGTGAGGGTTCTGTTGAGGACAGCGTTATCACTGGCACAATGAACTACTTCGTTGCAGGTGTTAAGGAAGCGTAAGCTTTAAATAACTGCTTTAAAAAAATCCGGACCGGTCGGGAATATTCGGCCGGTCCATTTGATTTTTAATATTTAAGACAGAAAACAAAGCCTTTGTTTTCTGTCTTATGTGTTAAAATATATCTACTTTCTTATAAGAATTAAGGAGGAGCTTCATGGCGGAAAATTACGCTATTGAAATGAGAGATATCACCAAAACCTTTGGCAGCGTTGTTGCAAACAACGGCGTTAATCTTAAGGTTCGTCAGGGTGAGATCCTCGCTTTGCTCGGCGAAAACGGCTGCGGAAAAACAACTCTTATGAATATGCTTTCCGGTATTTATCAGCCTGATAGCGGAAGTATTTTTGTTAACGGTGAGAAGGCCACCATCAATTCTCCCGAGGATTCCAAAAAGCTTGGTATCGGAATGGTGCATCAGCATTTTAAGCTTGTTGATGTTTTTTCTGCTGCCGATAATATCTGGATGGGTAAGGAAAAGGCAGGCTTTGTTCTCAAGCAGAAGCGTTATTCCGATATCGAGGAGATAACTAAGAAATTCGGCTTTGATATAGACCCTAAAAAGAAGGTCTATAATATGGCAGTTTCCGAAAAGCAGACTCTTGAGATCATCAAGGTTCTTTATTACGGTGCTAAGACCATCATCCTTGATGAGCCTACTGCCGTTCTTACAGTACAGGAAATTGAAAAGCTCTTCTCAGTCCTTCGCCGTATGAAGGAGGAGGGCCATTCCATTATCATCATCACCCATAAGCTCAATGAGGTGCTTGAGATCTCCGACAGAGTTGCTATCCTTCGTAAGGGTGAGTATATCACAACGGTTAATACTGCAGAGACAAACGAGCAGGAGCTCACCGAGTGGATGGTAGGACGCAAGATTGACCTTAATATCGACCGTCCCGCAGTTGAAAAGACCCGTCCTCTCCTTGAGGTACGCGATCTTACGATTAAAAACGACGAGGGCGCCGTAGCTATCGACGACGTAAGCTTCTATATCAGAGGCGGAGAGATCCTCGGCGTTGCGGGAATCGCAGGATGCGGTCAGAAGGAGCTTTGCGAGGCGATCGCAGGCCTTCGTCCCATCGTTTCAGGTCAGATGATCCATAAGGGTGATAATATTGTAGGTCTTTCCCCCAAGGCTATCCTTGAAAAGGGAATCTCTATGTCCTTTATCCCCGAGGACCGTCTCGGTATGGGTCTTGCGCCTTCAATGTCAATTACCGATAATATGCTTCTCAAAAACTACCGTGATGCAAAGGGTCCCTTTGTAGACAGAAAGGCAGGCAGGGAAGCGGCACAGGAGGTTATTAATAATCTCGAGGTTGTAACTCCTTCAACTGAGACCCCCGTCAGAAGACTTTCCGGCGGTAACGTACAGAAGGTCCTTCTCGGTCGTGAGATCAAGGCAGGCCCTAACGTTATCGTAACTGCATACCCCGTAAGAGGTCTTGATATCAACTCCTCCTATGCGATTTATAATATTCTCAATGAGCAGAAGCTCTCAGGCGTCGGCATTCTCTTTGTAGGAGAGGACCTTGACGTTATGATGGCTCTCTGTGATAAGATCCTCGTTCTTTGCCACGGTAAGGTTATGGGCGTAGTACATGCGCATAAAACCTCCAAGGAGGAGCTTGGTCTTATGATGACAGGCTCTCTTGACCTCACAGATAAGTATGAGGACAAGCCTGCAGGTATCGCAAAGGATACCCTCTTCAAAACTGAAAACAAGGAGGATGAAGAAGCATGAGTCTCCATATTGTAAAAAGAGATAACTGTCCTCTTTGGAAGCGTTGTCTTTTCTATCTTTTCGCAGTTCTTGCGGCTCTCGGAATCGGCGCTATCGTCCTTCTCTCCATCGGTGTTGACCCTATTGAATATTACTATCAGATGTTCACAATGGGTACCGTCGGCAACCGTATCGCATATAAGACCTTTATGAACTATTTCAAGGAGTTTGTGCCCCTTGTTCTTACCTCCGTTGCTCTCAGCCTTGCATTTAAGATGCGATTCTGGAACATCGGCGGTGAGGGTCAGTTCATCGTAGGCTCCATTGCGGCGGCGTTCGTCGTGTTTAAGCTTGGACCCGTTCTTCCCATGTGGCTCACACTCGTTCTTATGTGCCTTGCGGCAATGATCGTTGCAGGTGCATACGGTCTTATCGCAGGCGCTCTGAAGGTTAAATTCGGCACCAGCGAAACTCTTATGACCCTTATGATGAACTACATCGCCCTTTATATCCTGTATTTTATTGCAGAAACAAAGGCAGACTGGAACTTCTTCCTCTCCGAGGATTCCG
The DNA here is from genome assembly GCA_045638055.1 of Candidatus Avispirillum sp. Taxonomy (GTDB): domain Bacteria; phylum Bacillota; class Clostridia; order Oscillospirales; family CAG-272; genus Avispirillum. Next base: position 30,530 of record JAZUAR010000170.1, on the reverse strand, counting down.
CCCGCCCCGTTTTCAAGAGCTTTGCCGATCTTGCAACCTTTTTTGCAATTCCCATCGGAGAAAAGTTTGAGCTTAATATCTGCGTAGTTCTCACAGTAGTTATCGGCGCACTTATTTATATCTACCTCAAGCATACAAAGCACGGCTATGAGATCAGCGTTGTCGGTGATAGCATGGGCACTGCAAAGTATGCGGGTATGAAGGTTAATAAGATCATTCTCCGTACAGTATTCCTTTCCGCAGCTCTCATCGGTCTCGCAGCGGCATTCAAGGTCGGTACTGCAGGCGTTCTTTCCTCTGCCATTACAAGTGACGTTGGCTGGACAGGTATCATCGTTGCATGGCTTTCGCAGCTTAATACTGTAATGATCTTCGTTGTTTCAATGCTCATCTGCGTGCTTCAGCACGGCTCCGTGGTTGCTGCGGCAACCTTCGGTCAGGTAGACTCAAGCTTTGCAAATATGCTCCAGGGAATCATTCTTTTCCTTGTACTTGCTGCAGATTTCTTTATCCGTTTCCGTATCGTTATAGCTAAGAAAGGAGGATCAAATAATGGATAAGGTCGGCGTAATAACTTCCTTTATACACAATATCATTATTTATAATATCCCCCTTCTGTACGGTACTGTCGGTGAGATAATCGTAGAGAAATCGGGAAGCCTTAACCTCGGTGTTGAGGGTACAATGGCAGTTGGCGCAATTTTCGGATATATCTTCGGTTGCTTTGCAAACAGCCTCGGTCTCGGTATCGCCTCCGCATTCGTAATGGGTGCGCTTTGCGGCCTTCTTTTCGCAGTTCTCACAGTTTCTCTCCAGGCAAATCAGAACATCACAGGTCTTACCCTCACAACCTTCGGTCTCGGTATCTACTTCTTTGTAGGTAACGGCCTCAAGGCAAAGGGCTGGCCCGAGATGAGCGCTTCCGAGAATATCGTTAAGGGCTTCGAGGATATCTCCATCCCCCTTCTTTCCGATATCCCCGTGATCGGCAAGGGTTTCTTCAGCCATAATATCTTCGTGTATCTCGGTATCGCTATCGCAGTTTGCGCGTGGTGGTATCTCAAGCATACCTCAACAGGTCTCAAGCTCCGCGCAGTAGGTGAAAACCCCGGAGCTGCCGACTCTGTGGGTATCAACGTAAAGCTTATGAAGTATATCCATATCTGCCTCGGCTGCGGAATCATGGGTATCGGCGGCTACTATATGGCCCTCAACCTTTCCGGCTCCTTCAACTCCAGCTGTTGGATCAACGGCTATGGTTGGATCGCAGTAGCTCTCGTTATTTTTGCAAACTGGAACCCTGCATTTGCTATTCTCGGAACATTTGTATTCGGCTTCTTCAATACTCTCCGCGCATCCGGAACAAGCCTTGCAAACGCATTCCCCGAGGCTCTCGGCTGGCTTGCGGATATTCCCACACAGCTTTATCAGGCACTTCCTTTTATTATCACAGCAATCGTTCTTATTGTAACATCTATCAGAAATAAGCGTGGCTCAAGCGGTCTTCCCGCAGCTCTCGGCCTCAACTATTTCCGCGAAGAAAGATAATAAAAAGCTTGCAGACAAAAGTCTGCAAGCTTTTTTTCTTATTTAAAATTTCTCTTTACAATCATCCTCGAATTTACTATAATGTAATAGAATTTTGTAAAAATTTGCCTTTTGGGCAGAGGAGTATATATTGAAAAAGATTTTTGGCTCAAAGGTCGGAATAATCGCTGTAATTCTTGCAGTAATTATATTTGCGGCCGTTGCTGTGGGAGCGATACTTGTATTCGGTAAAGCGGCTGACAAAAAAGATAAGAAGCCCCAGTCCACCGAGGAAACGAAAAAAGAAACCACCGTCGCAGAAACGACGGAGGATATGAGCAAATATTATTTCCATGACGGATATGAGATTCGCGGAGGAGACCTTTACTGCGAGCATAACTGGCAGGACTGGATCATGACAAAGCCTGCAACTATGACTGTAACAGGTTCAGAGCTGAGATACTGTAACAGATGCCTTGCCAATCAGAGAAGAGAAACGGGAACACTCCACGGTATCGGCGATAAAGAGCTTCTTGACGTGAAATGCCTTTTTCAGATGCCCAACTATCCTAACGGATGCGAGGTAGTTTCACTCACAATGGTGCTTAATTACCTTGGCTATGACGTAACAACAGACGAGCTTATCGACAATCATATGCCCCGCGGATACTTCTCCTCAAACGGAGACAATCCCTTCTATAAATATCTTGGCGACCCGAGAGATCTGGGTGTAGGCTGCTATGCCCCCTGTATCGTAACGACTGCGGATAATTATTTTGCATCAATCGGAGAATTCAGAGCCGTGACCGATGTCAGCGGCAGAGGACTTGAGGCTTATAAGGAATTCGTTGCCCGCGGCACCCCCGTTATCTTCTGGGGAACAATGTATATGAACCAAAATCCCGAGATTTTCGGAACGATTTATACAGAGGACGGCGAGGAGATCATCTGGAGAAATTACTCCCATTGCTTTGTATTGATAGGATATACAGATACCACCTATATTTTCTGTGACCCCATGCGCGGTATTATCGAATATCCCAAGGAGGACGTAGAAAAGAGCCACGCCCTCGTCTACGAGCAGGCGTGCATCATTCAGTAATTAAAAGCTGTCGCATAAGATGCGGCAGCTTTTTTGATTTTATCAAAAATATATGCTATAATGTTGTAACGTTATCTATTCATTACAATCTAATAAACGAAAGGACGGTGAGAAAGTGACAGAATTTGAAAAGCTATTCAATGAAAACAAAGAGTTCATTTTCAAATATTTAATGAAAATGACGCGGGATGCATCGCTGTCTGAGGAGCTTACGCAGGAAACATTTTTTCGTGCGTATATGAACTATGCCTCACTCAGAAATAAAGAAAAAGCATCTGTTTGGCTTTGCAGTATAGCAAAGAATACATATTTTGCATGGTACAACGAGCAAAAAAAGATAGATCACGAAAATTTGCCCGAAAAGGCAGATGAAAGCGCAAATATCGAAGAGATGTTTATAAATAAAGAGCTTTATAATAAGGCGTTGCAATGCTTGCACGAGCTTGAAGAGCCTTATAAGGAAGTATTTATGCTATCTGTTTTCGGTGGCTTTTCACTTAAGGAAATCAGTGCATTGTTTTCCAAAAGCGAAAGCTGGGCAAGAGTCACTTTTTACCGTGCAAAGCAAAAAATATTAGAGAAAATGAGGTAAAGCTATGAATTGCGATATTGTTAAGGATTTGATTCCACTTTACATTGATGGCTGCTGCAGTGATGAAAGCACAAAAGCAGTTGAAGCGCATATTAAAGAATGTTCGGAATGCAAAATAATATGCGATGATATGAAAACACCGACAAAAGTTGAAAAAATCGCAGAAGCTCCTGTAAAATTCAGAAAGATCAACTATTGGAAGGCTTCGATCTTGCAGTCTTTGCTGTTATTTGTTTCCTTTGCGTTGATCACCATTGGTGTTTCAATGGAGGCTTCCACAGCCTACGACCACTTTTTTAACGGCTTTTGGGCATATAATCTTGTCATCCCCGCAACGGGATTTATGCTTTCCTTGGCAAATTGGTATTTTATAAGAGTTTATAAGACAAGAAAAATCTTTTCAAATTTCTCATGCCTATTAACTATCTTTATCACAGTTTGTTGCTATGTTTGGGCTGAGATTCACTATGAAGGTATGATTATCGCGGCGTTTACCAATAGTAATATTTCTGAACTTGTGGAAACCATAGTAAGAGTATCATATGTTTTTGGGACAGGTGTTTTTTTAACCTTCCTCTTTGTTTCTTTTTCAAAGATACTCTCCGAAAGCTATGCTAAAATGCTTGGAAAAGAGTGATTTCTATGAAAAAAGTTATACCGATTCTAATATACGTACTATTTGGATTAACCCTTCTTTTGCCATTAGGCACTGTTGTGGCAGCTTGCTTTGGATATTCCTTTGAGCTTGTTAGCGCCCCTATCTTTGCTGTGATAATAGCAGTAATTTCTACTTTCATCGTGGTACTTGACTTTGTATTAAAGGATAAATATACAAATCAAACGGTCGTTATAATTTCAGCTATCGTAATACCGTTTTCGTTAATAAATACCGTGTTCTTTATATGCGTTTGCAAAAGCATTTTTGTAGGAATATGTATGACTGTTTCTTTAGCTTGTTGCGTGCATATTACTTTAGAATATGGAGATAATGCTATATTAAAAACGCTTTCCGTTCTTTTAGCAGTATTAATGCTTTTGCCAGCTTGCTTTATTTCCTTTCTTGTTCTCGTTTTTGGAGATTTTGGTGAAAATACAGTTATTAAAACGGTAGAATCTCCTGATGAAAGCTATTATGCAGAGGTTATATATGCAGATCAGGGTGCACTTGGAGGAGATTTATTTATTCGTGTATGCGAGGATAAAGGTTTTAATGTACTTATATTTAAAGTTAAAAAGAAACCGGTTACCGTTTATACAGGTGAAATATCAGAAATGTCCCATATGAAAATATACTGGAAGAACGATGATTGCTTAATAATAAATTCTAAAGAACATAAGATGAAATAGAAAACACCCGTTACCAAGCAACGGGTGTTTGTTTTTATTAAAGAAGCTCTTTTCTGAGCTCTTCTGCGCTTTTGGGGCTGAGGAGTGCAGGGGGGATATCGAATACTGTCTTGCATCCGTAGTCGCCCATAGTGTTAAGTCTGTGGGCTGCACGTGCGAATGCAACGATAACGCTTGCTGTAAACTCGGGGTTTGAATCAAGCTTTAAGCTATATTCGATAACGTGACTGTTTTCCTTGTCAGCGCCTGTCTTGCCAGTGCGGATAACGAAGCCGCCGTGGGGGATGCCGCTATGGTCACGCTTCAATTCCTCTTTGGAAATGAAATGTACTGTTGTATCGTAGTCTGCGAAATAGTTGGGCATCTCGCAGATTTCCTTTTCGATTCGTGCAAGGTCAGCGCCTTCCTCGGCAACAACGAAGCACTCTCTTGTGTGCTTTTCGCGGGTTGAGAGGGAAGGCTCACTACCGCTTCTTACTGCTTCGAGAGCCGCTTCAACGGGGATCGTGTACTGCTTAGCATCAACAACGCCCTCAATACGGCGAATGGCATCTGAGTGTCCCTGGCTGACGCCCTTGCCCCAGAAGGTATAATCCTTACCCTCGGGGAGAATTGCGCCTGTATAGAGTCGGTTGAGAGAGAACATACCGGGGTCCCAGCCAACGGAGATCATTGCTGTGTGGCCGCCCTTTTTTGCAGCGCGGTCTACGTTCTCAAAATGCTCGGGAATCTTTGCGTGAGTATCGAAGCTGTCAACAACGCAGAAATTCTCCGCAAGTGCGGGAGTCTGATAGGGAAGATCTGTTGCGCTTCCGCCGCAAAGGATCATAACGTCGATCTTATCTTTATAGCTGAGCACGTCGCAAGCGTTGCAAACGGGAACGTCGGGAGTGCCTATTTTAAGAGTTTCGGGAGGACGGCGAGTAAATACTGCCGCAAGTGTCATGTCAGGATTCTGACGTATGGCGCATTCAATTCCGCGGCCGAGATTTCCGTATCCGAAAATACCAATTCTAATGCTCATAAAAGTACCATGCCTTTGTAGAAATACAATTTATTTTAACTCACAAACCCCCGCTTGTAAAGTAGGAACTCAAAAAAATTTACTTTATCTGAAAATTGTATTGTAAACCTATTTTCGTTGATGTAAAATATCCTTAAAGACAAAGAAAGTACGGTTTATTATGGGAACTATTTTTAATATACAGAGATATTGCCTCCATGACGGAGACGGCATCAGAACCAACGTGTTTTTCAAGGGCTGTCCCTTGCGCTGTATCTGGTGTCACAATCCCGAGGGCATGAAAAGCACGCCGTCCCTTGCCTATAACAGAGAAAAATGCACTCTGTGCGGCCGATGCCTTCCTACCTGCAAGGCCCGCACCATCGTGGACGGCACTGTTATATACGACAGATCGAAATGTGACGGATGCGCACAGTGCGTGGGAATGTGCCTTGCGGGAGCAAATGAGCTCTTCGGCAAGAATGTTACAGCCGATGAGGTCATGAATGAGGCCCGAAAGGATAAGATCTTTTATGAAACAAGCGGCGGCGGAATAACTCTTTCCGGCGGTGAGCCCTCCATGCAGGCAGATTTTGCCCTTGAGATAATCGAGAAGGCAAATGAAGAGGGAATCGGCACAGCTATCGAGACCTGCGGATACGGAGAGAGGGATTTTTATAAAAAAGCCTTTGAGATGGGTGCTACTTTCCTTTATGACCTTAAATGCATGAACTCTGAGCGCCATAAGGAGCTGACGGGTGTACCCAACGAAAGGATCATAGAAAACCTTGAAATGCTGTTTTCTCTCGGTGCCGACGTTATTGTAAGACTCCCCATGATTCCCGGAGTTAACGATACCATGGAGGATTTAGACCTCCTTTGCGCTTTTCTCAAAAAGCACGAGGGAAAATACAGATATGCCGAAATTATGGCGTACCACAGCTTCGGCGTTGCAAAGGCAGAGCGAATCGGAAAAGAGAACGTATTTAGTAGTAAGGATGCAGCGCAATCCGATAAGGACCGCTGGATCAAGGCCTTTCTCGAAAGAGGAATCGACGTTAAAATATCACAGTAGAAAAAAAGCCCCTCGGGGCTTTTTTTCTTTTTCTAACTCTGAATAAAAGAAAACACCAAAATCTCTGGTGAACTCTCATTAAGAGTGTCCAGACCTGCAAAGCAGGCGCAGAGAAGTGGTGCTTCTATAAGCAGTATATCCGATTCTTCCGAAAAATGCAAGGGAAAGAGCAAAAAAGTGTTGCTGAGGTTCATTCTTTCAGCGAGGTGAATGAGAATTTTCAGCCTGCCGAAACAAAAAAAGCCGATAATTGCGGGTTGAAAATGCAAGGTGAAAGTTCTATTACGCTTGTTTAATAAAAATAGAGGCATCACCTTCCGTGGGGATAGGTGAGAACCACCACACGCCCATTATGGAAGACAGTACCTCTGTTATTAGTATATCCGATTTGTTCTCACTTGTCAATCAATACGATAAAATCCTTAACCTCACTCTGTTTCCGAGTACAGACGTTGCACAAGTGGTTCTGTAATAAGAAACCGTTATGTTATCCGATGTTTTTTTGCACCCCGTTTCCTATTGACAGAAAGGGAAGAATAAGGGTATAATTTATATATAAAATAATATCATGAGGTGACCGCAATGAACATCAAAGATATACTTTCAAAAGTAGACCACACTCTCCTTTCCCAGTCCGCCACATGGGAGGAGATCAAGGCACTGCTTGACGACGGAATCAAGTATTCCTGCGCATCCTGCTGTATTCCCGCGTCCTACGTTAAGGCTGCAAAGGAATACGTGGGTGACAAGCTTGCAATCTGTACTGTAATCGGCTTTCCCAACGGATATTCCACAACTGAGGTAAAGTGCTTTGAGACAGCAGATGCCGTTAAAAACGGCGCTGATGAGATCGATATGGTAATCAATATCGGCTATCTCAAGGACAGAAAATATGCTCTCCTTCTTTCCGAGATCAATAAGATCAAGGAAGCGTGCAACGGCAAGCTTCTCAAGGTCATTATCGAGACCTGCCTTCTCACAGATGAGGAAAAGATCAAGATGTGCGAGATAGTTTCAGCCTCCGATGCGGACTATATAAAGACCTCCACAGGATTTTCCACAGCGGGCGCAACAAGACACGACGTTGAGATCTTTGCGTCTCACGTGGCTCCAAATCTTAAAATTAAGGCGGCAGGCGGTATCTCCTCCATCGAGGATGCAGAGGAATTCATCGCCCTCGGCGCATCCCGCCTCGGTACTTCCAGAATCGTTAAAATCGTAAAAGCTATGGAAAAGGGTGAAGAAAATGACAAAAAAGACACCTCATATTGATCTTAAAAACGAAATCGGCTTCGGCAAGACCGTTCTTATGCCCGGAGACCCTCTTCGCGCAAAGTTTATAGCAGAGAATTTCCTTGAGGATATCGTCCTTGTAAACGGTGTCCGCGGTGTAAACGGCTATACCGGCTATTATAAGGGCACAAAGGTTTCCGTTATGGCAAGCGGCATGGGTATGCCCTCCATCGGTATTTACAGCTACGAGCTTTATAAATATTTCGGTGTGCAGAATATCATCCGCGTAGGTAGTGCGGGAGCTTTGAGAGAGGGCGTTGAAGTACGCGATATCGTTGTGGGAATGGGTGCTTGTACAAACTCCAATTTCCCCGCTCAGTACGGTATGAACGGCACTATTGCACCTATTTGCGACTATTCACTCCTTGAAAACCTCAAAAAGGTGGCAGACAGAGAGGGAATCGACGTGCACGTCGGAAATCTCTATTCCTCCGATACCTTCTATGATGATTCATACCCCTCTGCAAACTGGGGTAAAATGGGATGCCTTGCAGTTGAAATGGAGGCGGCAGCCCTTTATTGCACAGCAATGCGCCTCGGCATGAGAGCTCTTGCTATCTGCACTATTTCCGATATTCTTTATCCTCCCTTCACAGCTCTCGATGCAGAAAGCCGTGAAAAGACCTTTACACAGATGATGAAGCTTGCCCTTGACTCTGCAGTTGAGTTTGAAAAGCTTCCCGTAATTGAGCCTAAGGATTAATTATGAAAAGAGTATTTTTAATAGTTCTCGACAGTCTCGGAATCGGTGAAATGCCCGATAGCGCTGATTACGGTGACGTTGGCGTAAACACCCTGAGATCGATTTCAAGATCTGAAAATTTCAATATAACAAACCTGAAAAGGCTGGGCCTTTTCAATATTGACGGAGTAGACTATCTTGAGGGCATAAATGAGCCTGAGGGCGCCTTTGGCCGCCTTTCTGAGCTTTCCAAGGGCAAGGATACCACCATCGGCCATTGGGAGATTGCAGGCATTGTATCAGAAAATCCGCTTCCTACCTATCCTGAGGGATTTCCCACTGAGATAATAGAGGAATTCTCCAAAAAGACAGGCAGAGGCGTTATCTGCAATAAGCCCTATTCCGGCACCGAGGTTATAAAGGACTACGGTGATGAGCACGTGAAAACAGGCAATCTTATAGTTTATACCTCTGCAGACAGCGTATTCCAAATTGCCGCACACGAGGATATCGTACCTGTGGAAACTCTCTATGAGTATTGCAAAATTGCAAGAGAAATGCTCGTAGGTAAGCACGGTGTTGGCAGAGTTATTGCCCGTCCCTTTATCGGTGAATCGGGAAGCTATGAAAGAACATCCCGACGCCACGATTATTCCATCGAGCCTCCTTCAAAGACTATGCTTGATGCTCTTGTGGAAAAAGGACTCAGCACAATTGCTGTGGGCAAGATATACGATATCTTTGCAGGGAAGGGCATTTCAGAGCACGTTTACACTTCGGGCAATACCGACGGAATGGCGAAAGCTCTTGAATATGCCAAACGCGATTTTGAGGGTCTTTGCTTTGTGAACCTTGTGGATTTTGATATGCTCTACGGCCACAGAAACAATATTGACGGATATGCTGAGGCGCTCAGCGAATTTGACCGCTGGCTTCCCGAATTTATGGCTGAAATGAAAGAAGAGGATATTCTTATCATAACAGCAGACCACGGATGTGACCCGGGATACGTTGTCAGCACCGATCATTCAAGAGAATACGTGCCTGTTTTGTTGTTTGGCGATTGCATAAAAGGCGCGAATCTCGGAACAAAAGACGGATTTTCATCTATCGGCAAGACTGTTCTTGAATATTTTTCGTCAAACGCAGAAATAGACGGCGAAAGCTTTCTTTCGGAGGTTGCCAAATGACAAAGGAAAAACTTATAGATTTGGCGTTTGCCGCGATGGATAAAGCATACGCGCCTTACTCGGGTTATAAGGTGGGCGCGGCCCTTCTTTCAAAGTCCGGAAGGGTATTTTCGGGATGTAACGTAGAAAATGCAGCATACGGACCCACAAACTGCGCTGAAAGAACAGCATTTTTTAAGGCTGTCAGCGAGGGGGAAAGGGAATTTTCTGCTATCGCAGTAGTTGGCGGTAAGGACGGAAACGTAAAGGACCTCTTCGTTCCTTGCGGTGTCTGCCGACAGGTTATGGCTGAGTTTTGCAACAGCGATTTCGAGATCATAGTTGCGAAAAGCCCCGAAGAATACAGTGTATTTACACTTTCCGAGATGCTTCCCATGGGATTTTCTCCGAAAAACGTAGCAGAATGAGGTGAATATATGCAGTACCATATTAAATTGACAGAGGAGCATAAGGCAAAATATGCCATCATCCCCGGTGACCCCGGCAGAGTCGAGAAGATCGCAGAATATCTTGACGATGCAAAGCAGGTGATGTATAACCGCGAATATAACTCCTATCTCGGCTATCTTGACGGAGAAAGGGTCCTTGTTGTGTCAACAGGTATCGGAGGCCCTTCCTGCGCTATCTGTGTTGAGGAGCTTGCAAAGATTGGCGTTGATACCTTCATTAGAGTTGGTACCTGCGGCGGTATGCAGCCCACGGTTTTCCCCGGTGACGTTATAATTTCCACAGCTGCGATCCGCCTTGACGGAACAAGCAAGGAATATATGCCCATAGAATTTCCTGCAGTTGCCGATTTTGAGGTAACGAGCGCACTTTCTGCGGCTGCAGAAAAGCTTGCTTACCCCCATCATATTGGAGTTGTTCAGGCAAAGGACAGCTTTTACGGACAGCACGAGCCTGAGAGCATGCCTACCTCTCCCGAACTTCTTTATAAGTGGGAGGCATGGAAGAGAGGCGGCTGTCTTGCATCCGAAATGGAGGGCGCGACCCTCTTTATTGTAAGCGCAATAAGAAAGCTGAGAGCGGGTGCCGTATTCCATTGCGTATGGAATCAGGAGATCGAAAAATCCGCAATGCCCGAAAAGAGAAACGAGGATACCTCAGCGGCAATTAAAACTGCTGTTGAGGCGCTTAGAATCCTTATCAAAAAGGATAAATCAAAAGCATAAGAAAAAGCCTTGCAAGGTGTTCCTTGCAAGGCTTTTTTTAATTGAACATTGAATCGTATTTTTCTTCTTTGTTTTTCTTTTTGCTCTTCGTTCCGGAGGCGATTGCAAAAATTATTGCGAAAATGCCGTAAAGCACACAGAAGAGAAGCATTGCAATAATAGTCTGAGCGCCGCTCGTGATAAATCCGCCGCAAAGGACTACAACAACAAAATAGAGGGCCGCAGTTGCGAGAAAATGGAATCCGAGACGGGCGCCGATAGCTATTTTAGGGAGTCTCAGGAGCATATTTGCAAATGCAAGAACAAGGGAGAAAAGCAGGAAGAGAAGTATCCACTTGAGAGTAGGAATAAAGGCCTTGTTTTCCGAAGAAAGAAGCGTTCCCGCAATATATGACAAAACGGTGATGACGGTAAAAATAAGACAACCGCTTTTTATTGTATCAAGTATGGAATTCTGTTTTTTCATAATACACCTCAAATTAAAATGCATATCTATAATACCACTAAATCTCCATTATTTCAAGGCTATTTCATAACTTTATTAAACTAAAGAAAATGAATAAAAGTATGCATATTTATGGTCAATATTCATTGACATATAGGGGGTATTTTGATATAATGTAAAATAAGTATCAATATGGGTCAGTGCGCCCATAAAATTAATACTATGGAGACAATTATGACCAGAAGAGAAAGCAGAATCTGCGTTTTTGAGCTTTTGTACGAAACAGACTTCCATCTTGAGATCGATCCTCTCGAGGTGTATGACCGCTCTCTTGAGGCAAGAGATGCGAAGGGCAGCGATTTCGCAAAGTCCCTTTTTGCTCTTTGCGCAGTAAACCTTCCCGAAATTGATAAGACTATCAGCGAGTCAACTGAAAACTGGAAGCTTTCCAGAATGTCAGCCGTAACAAAGGCTATCCTCAGAATGGCAGTGGGCGAGATGCTTTATACAGACGTTCCCCCCAAGGCTTGCATCAACGAGGCAGTTGAGATCGCAAAGGTATACGATGAGGGCAAGGCTCCCAGATTCATCAACGGTATTCTCAATAAGATCGCAAGAGCTGCGGGCAAGATTTCCGACGGTGAGTAATTTGCAAGGCGTATTTCTGGGAATAGATACCAGTAATTATACAACGTCCGTTGCCGTATGCGATGCTGAAGGAAAGGTTCTTGCAAACCTGAAAAAGCTCCTTCCCGTAAAGGAGGGAGAAAGAGGACTCAGACAGAGCGATGCGGTATTCCATCATACCGTGCAGCTCCCCCCTCTTATGGAGGAGGCAAGAAAGTACGTTGAAGGAAGGGAAATACTGGCAATCGGCGTTTCCTCCCGTCCTACCGACAGAGAGGGCTCCTATATGCCTTGCTTTCTTTCGGGAATGTCCGCCGCAGGCGGAGTAGTTCTCGGCTCGGGAGCAAAGCAGTATTCCTTTTCCCATCAGTGCGGACATATTATGGCAGCACTTTATTCCTCGGAGTCTCTCCATCTTATAGGCAAGCCCTTTGCGGCATTCCACGTTTCGGGCGGTACTACGGACATCCTCCTTTGCACCCCCGGTGCGGGAGAGCGCCCTTTTGTTGTGGAAAGAATAGGCGGAACTCTCGATATTAATGCGGGACAGGCAATTGACCGCGCGGGAGTTTATATGGGACTTCCTTTTCCTGCAGGCGCCCATCTTGAAAAGCTCTGCCTTTCTTATAGCGGCAAGCCTCGCAGAGAAAAGATATGCGTAAAGGGTCTTACCTGCAATCTTTCGGGACTTGAGAATAAGGCTTCGGCTATGTATGACAGCGGCGCGCCCAAGGAAGAGGTTGCGGCTTTCGTTATCGAGTTTGTAAAGAGAACTCTCGCAAAGCTTACCGAAAACCTCCGCGAGGAATATAAGGATATTCCCATCGTATATGCAGGCGGCGTAATGAGCTGCTCGGTTATTAAAAAAGAGCTTTCAAAATACGGCTCCTTTGCACTTCCTGCCTTTTCTGCAGATAATGCTGCGGGAATTGCGCTTCTTGCAAGAAGCACGTACTTTAACGAAATATAAAAAAGGAGGCGCCCATGGATATCAGCTCTATGCGTTTTCCGTCGGCGCTGTCCGTAACGGAGTTAAACCAGTATATTAAGGATCTTCTTGATCTGAACCCGCCCCTTACTGATATTTTCATCAAGGGCGAGATCTCAAACTTCAAGGCTCATTCCTCGGGACACTTGTATTTTACACTCAAGGACGAGGGAAGTGCGCTGAAATGCGTGATGTTTCGCGCGAGCGCAATGGGTCTTGGATTCCGACCTGAAAACGGAATGAAGGTCACCGCCCACGGAAGGATATCCTCCTTTGTTCGCGACGGCGCATATCAGCTTTATTGCGATGATATGGAGCCCGACGGTGTGGGATCCCTTTATATTGCCTTCGAGCAGTTGAAAAAGAAGCTTGAGGCTGAGGGACTTTTTGCAGAATCAAGAAAAAAGCCCTTGCCGAAGATCCCCTCAAGGGTAGGTGTTGTAACGTCACCCACGGGAGCGGCTGTAAGGGACATCATAAACGTTTGTAAGCGTCGCTTCCCATATGCTGAGGTAATCGTATATCCTGCGCTCGTGCAGGGAGAGGGAGCAGTTGCAAGCGTTGCTGCTGGAATTGAATTTTTTAACAGAAAAAGCCTTGCCGACGTGCTTATAGTAGGCAGAGGCGGCGGATCTATTGAAGATCTGTGGGCGTTTAACAGCGAGGTAGTTGCCCGCGCTGTTGCAGCATCCGCAATTCCCGTAATATCGGCTGTCGGTCACGAAACAGACTTCACGATCTGCGATTTCGTTGCAGACAGAAGAGCACCAACCCCCAGTGCGGCGGCAGAGATCGCAGTGCCCGATATATTCGAGCTCAAGCAGAAATTCAATAATATAATTTCCCGCGAGAGCGCGATTCTTAAAAAGAAATTCGAGTATCTCAGAGACCATCTTTCCCGACTTGAGAAATCCCGTCCTCTCGTTTCCCCTATGAATACCATTGAGGACAGAAGAATGACTGTGGATTCTCTCTTTGAAAGACTTGAGTACTGTGAAAACAATATAATCGAACGAAAAAAAGCGCTCCTTGCCCGTACTGCGGCGGCCCTTAACGCGCTGAATCCTCTTGCAGTTTTGACCCGCGGCTACTCTGCGGTGTTCGACAAGGAGGGAAGGGTCATCAAGAGCGTAAATGATACTAAAATCGGTGAGACAATTGCCTTAAAGCTGTCCGACGGCACAGTTTCTGCAGTTGTCGAAGAGGTTAACAATGGATAAAGATACTATTCAGGAAATGAAATTCGAGGATGCGCTCAAGCGCCTCGAGGAAATAGTCAGAATGCTTGAGGGAGGACAGTCTCCTCTCGATCAGTCTCTTGAGCTTTACGAGGAGGCGGTTGCTCTCGTAAAGGTTTGCAACTCAAGACTGGACAGCGCGCAGCAGAAGGTGACAATGCTTAGTTCTCTTGAAATAGCGGAGGGTAACTGAAATGACAGAGCTTAAAGAAAGACTTGTCCGCGATGCGGATTATATAGAAAACACGCTTGATAAGCTTCTCAATAAGGACAGCCTTAACGGCGGTAATATGGCAGAGGCTATGCGCTATGCAACCCTTGGTGGCGGCAAGCGAATCAGAGCATTTCTTGCAATCGAATTCTGCCGTCTTTTCGGCGGTGGCGAGGCAGATGCAGCATACTATGCATCTGCAATCGAGATGGTTCATGCTTATTCTCTTGTTCATGACGATCTTCCTTCAATGGACAACGACGATATGAGAAGAGGAAAGCCCTCCTGCCATAAGGCATTCGGCGAATCCTGCGCTCTCCTTGCGGGAGATGCGCTTCTCACATATGCATTTGAGGTGTGTGCATCTGCTCCCCTCAGTGCTCAGAAGAATGCTCTTGCAGTTCGCACTCTTGCAAAGTGTGCAGGCGCTGCAGGAATGTGCGGCGGTCAGGAGCTTGATCTTCTTCACGATTGCCCCGATTATCCTTCTCTCAAAAAGCTTCACAACCTTAAAACAGGCGAGCTTATCCGCGCGGCTGCAACTCTCGGCTATATTGCATCTCCCATGGAGTACAGCGAGGACGTTGCTAAAAAGATCGGCGATTATGCATTCTCCCTCGGACTTGCTTTCCAGATCGAGGATGATCTTCTCGACGTGAGAAGCACAACAGAGGAGCTTGGTAAGCCCGTAGGCAGTGATGAAAAGAACGGAAAGAAAACTGTTCTTTCCTATATGACAGAAGAAGAAGCGGATAATGAGGCAAATCGCCTCAGCTGTCACGCGGCAGAGATCTTTGCCGATATGGAGAACAGCGATATCGTTTGTAAGCTTCCCTTATATCTTCTTACAAGAACAAAATGAGAATAGATACATTTCTTGCAGAGAACGGTCTTGCAAAAAGCCGAAGCTTTGCAAAAACTCTCCTGGACGAGGGCTTTGTCACAGTTAACGGAAAGGTTATAAAGAAAGCCTCCTTTGACGTGACAGAGGGCGATACTGTTGAGGTAACAGGCTCCCCTTACAGCTTTGTCAGCCGTGGCGGCGTAAAGCTTGAGGGCGCTCTCAACGCATTTTCCCTTGACGTTATAGGCATGACCTGCGTTGATATCGGCGCATCCAGCGGCGGCTTTACAGATTGCCTTCTTAAGAGAGGGGCAAAAAAGGTATATGCCGTTGATTCTGGATACGGTCAGCTTGACAGCAGCCTTTGTAATGACCCGAGAGTTATAAACATAGAAAACTATAACGCAAGAAACCTGTCCGTAGAGGACCTTGGAGAAAAGTGCGATATTGCGGTAACTGACGTTTCCTTTATCTCACAGACTCTTATAATACCTGCCGCAAAAAACGTGCTTTCAGAGGGTGGACTTTACGTCAGCCTCATCAAGCCTCAGTTTGAATGTGGAAAATCGGGCCTCGGTAAGGGCGGCATAGTTAAAAGCAAAAAGATAATGGCAGAGTCTGTCAAAAAGGTGATAGACTGCGCCGCATCCTGCGGTCTCGGCTGCCAGGGTCTTATCAAGTCTCCCATTCAGGGCGGCGACGGAAATTGCGAATTTCTTATGTACTGTATTCTCGGAAAAGAGAATACGGTAGGCGACTCTGAGATAAAGGAGGTAGTTGGCATATGACGAAGATCGTTTACGTATTGCCGAATAAGGAAAAGCCAAAGGCTCTTGAAGCGGCTGAAGGCATTTGCAAAAATATTCTGTCATGGGGATATGACGGACGAATTTCTGCAATTCCCGAAAGCGCAGCCGAAGCACAGAAGCTTTCCGATGCCGACTATCTTGTAGTCCTCGGCGGCGACGGCTCTATAATCCAGGTTGCCCGCGCAACTATGGAGATAGGCGTTCCCATCGTTGGAATAAATTTTGGTAATATAGGCTATATGGCGGCTCTCGGCGGCGATGAGCTGGACGGGCTGAGAGAGATCCTCAACGGAAAGCATACGGTTCAGAGAAGAATGATGCTTGACGTTGACGTCATCCGCGAGGACAAAACAGTACGCTCTCTGAGCCGTGCGCTGAACGAGGCGGTTATATCAAACGGACCTATCCCTCACCTTGTAGAGTTTGATCTCTACTGTGACGGAAACCTTTGTCAGCATATCCGCGCTGACGGAATAATCGTTGCAACCCCCACAGGCTCCAGCGCATATTCAATGTCAGCAGGAGGACCGATAGTGGATCCCTCCCTCAGCTGCCTTTGCGCAACACCTATCTGCCCCCATCACCTTAATTCCCGCCCCGTTATTTTCGGAGGGGATTCCGTTCTTGAAATTAAAAACGCAAGGTGCCGCAATAACGATATCTACCTTTCCGTTGACGGCAAGGAGGTATTCGAGATAGGCTCGGGCGACGTGGTGCGCATTGCCAAAAGCAAGTATACGGCATTAATAGTTTCACAAAAAAATAACAGTTTCATAGAAGTGCTTAATTCCAAGCTATCTTATCATTAAAATTGGAGTAAAAATGAAAAGCAGTAGACAGAACGTTATTCTCAGTATTATAGAAAACAACGACGTAGAAACTCAGGAGGAGCTTATAGATATGCTCCGAAGCGAGGGCTTCAACGTAACTCAGGCTACAGTTTCAAGAGATATCAGAGAATTGAAGCTGACTAAGGTAACGGGAGAAAACGGCAAATATAAATACGTTCTTCCCGGAGTTAAGAAGGCTCTCAGCACCCGTCACGTGTTTTCAACGATCTCTGCATCCGTTATCAGCGTTGAATGCGCGATGAATATCGTAGTTATAAGAACCTATCCCGGAATGGCGCCTGCCGTTGCGGCGGGACTTGATTCCCACACCATCGACGGAGTTGTGGGTTGTATCGCGGGCGATGATACTATCTTCGTTGCCATCGATTCCGTAGAAAACGCAAATAATGCGAAAAGAGAAATAAGAAAGATAATAGAAGCATAAATTCAAGAGAAAGAGAGGTGCCTGTATGCTTAAAGCATTGTCAATACAGAATATTGCCGTTGCCAAAAATCTGAATATCGAGTTTTTTAACGGATTTACTGTTATGACAGGTAAAACGGGTGCGGGCAAATCTGTTATTATAGACAGTATAGCCCTTCTTCTCGGTGCCAAGGGTCAGAGAGACCTTATCCGTCAGGGAGAAAAGTCAGCCACAGTGTGTGCCGTATTCGACGGCACTCCCGGAGAGGGCGGCTTTGATGAAAACGGTGAGCTTACCGTTGAAAGAACTATCTCTCAGGACGGCAGAAGCACAGCAAAGATCAATTCAAAAAGCGTATCCCTTGCAGTTATGAAGGAAACGGCAGTAAAGCTTCTCGCCCTCCACGGACAGAACGATACGGTTTCCCTTTACGACAGAGGCGAGCATATCATCCTTCTTGATGAATATGCTGATGCTGCCCAAGACGTTGAAGTATACGGCGAGATATATTCAAAGCTTGTTGCAAAGAAAAACGAGATCGCTGATCTTGAGCGCTCTCTTGATGACAGGTCTATGATGACGGATATTCTGAAATATCAGATATCTGAGATAGATAAGGCAAGGATACAGGATCCTAACGAGGAAGAAAAGCTTGAGAAGCTGAGAACAAAGATCAAAAGCCTCGAGCAGATAACAAAGAATGCAAATTTAGTATACCGCGCACTTGCCCCGGGAGAAAAGGGTGCCAGCGCCGTATATCTTATAGACCGCGCAGCGCAGGCCCTTCGTCAGCTTTCCGACGTAATGGATAATGCTGAGGAGCTTGCCCAGAAGCTGACGGAATATAAATATGAGCTTATCGATATTGCAGAGCAGGCACGCGACGTTATAGACGGCGATGACATTGGCGATCCCGAAAAGCAGCTCGATATTATCGAATCCCGCCTTGCTCAGTTCTCAAGGCTTAAAAAGAAATATGGTGTAACTCTCGAGGACGTTATAGCGTTCAGAGATGATGCAAAGCGTCGTCTTCGCGATCTTGAGGGTGGCGAGGACCGTATGGAGGAGCTCCGTCTTGAGTACAGAGAGATAGCAAAGAAGGCCTCTGCGGCAGCAGAGATCATTTCGAAAAAGCGCCTTGAGGCAGGAGAAAGACTTGCAGGCGAGGTCATGGCAACACTGAAAAGCCTTGATATGCCGAAGGTCCGCTTCTTTGTTGATGTCAGAAAAGCGCAGGGAGAGGATAAGTTTAATTCCCGAGGAACTGATGAGGTGGATTTTACAGTCATCACAAATCCGGGCGAGGAGGCACAGCCCCTTTATAAGATCGCCTCAGGCGGTGAGCTTTCAAGAATCATGCTTGCACTCAAGTGTGCGCAGACTACAAAGGCTCAGCAGTCAACAGTAATCTTTGATGAGATCGATACGGGAGTGTCAGGCGGCACAGCCGAGAGAATCGGTATGCGCCTTCGCGCACTTTCCGAAAATATACAGGTCATATGCGTGACCCATTCCGCTCAGGTTTCTGCACATGCAGATAACCACTTCCTCATTGAGAAAAATGAGGTGGACGGCAGAATGGAAAGCTCAGTCCACACTCTTGACGGTGAGGAAAGAGTAGCAGAGCTTGCCCGTATCATCGGCGGCATCAACGTTACGGAGATGCAGTACTCTGCAGCCCGTGACCTTTTAAAAAGAAATTAAAATTTATCATATAAATGAAAAGGAGAGCGGCAGAATTGCCGCAACAAACAAAAATGAGCTTGTACCAGGAATTTATCGACAGAGGAATGCTTGCACAGGTAACCGACCCTGAAAAGGTTCGCGACCTGCTTGATAATCAGAAGATCACATTCTATATCGGTTTTGACCCCACAGCAGACAGCCTTCACATCGGCCACTTCATCCAGATGAAGGTTATGGCACACATGCAGATGGCAGGACACCGTCCCATCGCAATCTTCGGTGGCGGTACTGCAATGGTAGGCGACCCCTCCGGTAAGAACGATATGAGAAAGATGCTCACAAAGGAAGAGATCGCTCACAATATCGATAACTTCAAGATCCAGATGGGTAAGTTTATCGATACATCCGACGGAAAGGCTATCTTCGTAAACAACGGCGACTGGCTTCTCGACCTCAACTACATCGACTTCCTTCGTGAGGTAGGCCCCCACTTCACAGTAAACCGTATGCTTGCAGCTGAGTGCTACAAGTCCAGAATGGAGAAGGGTCTTACATTCCTTGAGTTCAACTATATGATCATGCAGTCCTACGACTTCTTCCGTCTTAATCAGGATTACGGCTGTATCCTCGAAACAGGCGGCGACGACCAGTGGTCCAACATCATCGGCGGCGTAGAGCTTGTTCGCAGAAAGACAGGTAAGGAAGTTTACGGTCTTACATTCAACCTCCTTCTCACAAGCGAAGGCAAGAAGATGGGTAAGACAGAGAAGGGCGCTCTTTGGCTCGATCCTAAGAAGACTCCCCCCTACGATTTCTTCCAGTACTGGAGAAACATCGACGATGCTGACGTTATTAAGTGCATGAAGATGCTCACATTTATGCCCGTTTCCGAGATCGCAGAGTATGAAAAGCTTGAGGGCGCAGAGCTCAATAAGGCAAAGGAGCGTCTCGCATGGGAGGTTACAAACATCATCCACGGTAAGGAAGAGGCAGATAAGGCACTTGAGACTGCAAAGACAGTATTTGCAGCAGGCGGTATGAGCGCTGATATGCCCACAACAACACTTACAGCAGAGGACTTCACAGACGGCAAGATCCTTGTTTCCGATATGCTCGTTAAGTCCAAGCTCGCTCCCTCCAAGGCTGAGGCTAAGCGTATCATCACAGGCGGTGGCGTTCTTGTTGGAGACGTTAAGGCTGAGGGCTTCGGCGCATCTGTAAATGCTGACGATATCGGCGAGGACGGTATCATCCTCAAGAAGGGTAAGAAGACCTTCCACAGATTTATCAAGGGTTAATGTACAAGTATCTACTTTTTGATGCAGATAACACTCTTCTCGATTTTGACCTTGCGGAGGCAGAGGCTCTCAGGGAAACCTTGAGCCTCAGTCCTCTCGGGTTTACTGAGGAGGTCCATAAAAGATACCATATTATAAACGATCTTGAATGGAAAAAGCTTGAGCGCGGAGAAACCACGAGAGAAAAGCTCCGTATCGACAGATTTGCAAACCTGTATAACGAATTCGGTCTTGACGGCGAAAAATACGGCGCCGAAACTGCGGATATTTATACAGGCAGACTTTCCTGTCAGGGACAGCTTATTGACGGTGCTGAGGATATCCTTAAAAGCCTTTCGGAGAGGTACGATTGCTATATCGTAACAAACGGTATAACAGAGGTTCAAAAGTCCCGAATGGCAAGAACTCCCCTCGGTCAGTATATAAAGCATTCCTTTATTTCCCAGGAAATGGGCTGTGCAAAGCCTGCCCCCGTGTTCTTTGAAAAGGTCCTTGAATTTATCGGAGACCCCGACAGATCCAAATACCTTGTTATCGGCGATTCACTCACGTCTGATATCGCAGGAGCAAAGGCTTACGGTATAGATTCCGTATGGCTCTCCGATGGCGAATCAGATATGCCCACATACCGTATTGAAAAGCTCTCAGATCTTCATAATATACTCGGATAGGGAAGGAGCAGATACTTATGTATAAGAATTATATTGAATTTTTGTGTGACAGAGATATTCCTTTTTGCGAGAACGAGCCTCTTTCTCGTCACTCATCCTTCAGAATCGGAGGTCCCTGCGCACTTTTCGTAACTCCCGAAAGTGCAGATTCTCTTCGCGATGCCTATAATGAGGCAAAAAGCGAGGGTATTCGCACATATATTCTCGGTAAGGGAAGTAATATTCTCTTTGCAGACGAGGGATTTTCGGGCGTTATTATATCTACCGAAAAGCTCACATCTGTAAGTGTTTTAGGAAACACTCTCACAGCAGATGCAGGCGCATCCTTTACTCATATTGCGGCAGTAGCCCGCGATGCAGGACTTTCAGGTCTTGAATTTGCATACGGAATCCCCGGCTCTGTAGGCGGCGCTGTGTTTATGAACGCAGGCGCATACGGCGGTCAGGTTTCCGATTGCCTCGAGTCTAGCTCCTGCTTTGACCCTGCAACCGATCATATCCTTTATACCGAGGGCGATGACCACGAATTCGGATACAGAACAAGCGTATATAAGAAAAATCCCGAGAGGGTCATTCTTTCCGCAACCTTCGAGCTTAAGTCAGGTGATAAGGAAGAGATCCGTGCCTATATGGAAGACATTATGGGCAGACGCCGCGATAAGCAGCCTCTCGAATATCCCTCTGCAGGCAGCGTTTTCAAGCGCCCCGAGGGCAGATTTGTTGGTCAGATGGTAGAGGAGCTGGGTCTTAAGGGCTATACTGTCGGCGGCGCTCAGGTTTCCGAAAAGCACGCAGGCTTTATTATCAACCGAGGCGGTGCAACTGCAAAGGACGTTCTCGACCTTATTGCCCATATCCAGGCTAAGGTTAAAGAAGCATACGACGTTATGCTTGAATGTGAGGTCATCTTCGTAAAATGACGGGATCATATTCAAAGGCTGCCAAGGATGCGCTCCTTGACAGCGCGGAAAAGAAAAAGAAGTGCTGTGCACGAATGCTCTCAGATATACTTGAGCTTACCTATAGCGAGGGTGAGGAGAGAGTAGCGAGGCTTTCCGAAGCCCCGAATCACTTTAAATGTGCTTCCTGCTTTACCTATTTTTTAAAGGGACTCTTTGTTGCCTGCGGCAACGTAACAAATCCCGAAAAATCCTATCACCTTGAGCTTTCCTTCGTCAGCGAGGAGGAGAGGGACTGTGTTTGTGATATCCTTGAGGATAACGGAATGTCTATGAAAAAGGGAAAGAGAAAGAACCGTTTTCTCCTTTATATCAAGGACAGCACACAGATCGAGGATTTCTTTGCTGTTATCGGTGCAAACAAGCTTGCATTCGATCTTATGAACTCAAAAATCTTGAGAGAAGTGAGAGGCGATGCAAACCGCCAGATGAATTGCGATATGGCAAACATCAAGAAAACTCTCTCTGCCGCAGGAAAGCATATTGAAATAATTGGAGAAATGAAGGAAAGCGGATCATTTATCCGCCTGCCTGCAGATCTTCGCGAAACTGCCGAGCTGAGATATGAAAATACTCAGGCTTCAATGGCAGACCTCGGACTTTTACATAACCCTCCCATTTCAAAATCGGGAGTCAAGCACAGACTTGATAAAATAGTAGATTTCTACGAAGAAATTAAAGCAAAAGATTAAATGAAAGGAGTGCGGCAATGGCTGATTTTGTTCATCTTCATCTTCACAGTGAATACAGTCTTCTTGACGGTGCCTGCCGCATTTCCGATATCCCGAGGGCGGTAAAGGAAGCGGGGCAGACAGCCTGCGCTCTTACCGACCATGGCGTAATGTACGGCGCCGTTGCCTTTTATAAGGCTTGTAAAAAAGAGGGCATTAAGCCCATCATCGGCTGCGAGGTCTACTGCGCAAACGGCTCCCGCTTTGAAAGAAGCGCAACCGGCGACGGACACTCCTGCCATCTTGTTCTGCTCTGTAAGAACGAAAAGGGCTACCAAAACCTGATTTCTATGGTTTCTGAGGCCTTTATCAACGGCTTTTACGTAAAGCCGAGAATTGATATGGACCTGCTCCGTGACCATTCCGAGGGCCTTATAGCGCTCTCTGCTTGTCTTGGCGGATATATCCCAAAAAGAATAGTTGCGGGAGATTATGAGGGCGCCTGCCGATATGCTCTTGAAATGAAGGGGATTTTCGGCGAGGATTTCTATCTTGAGGTGCAGGACCACGGTCTTGAGGACCAGGATTTTGTAAACCGCGCTCTTTACAGAATGTCCGAGGAGCTTTCCATTCCTCTCGTTGCAACGAATGACGTTCATTATCTTCGCCGCGAGGACAGCGAGGCTCAGGCTATACTTATGTGTATCCAGACGGGCAGCTGTATCAATGACGGAAAGCCTATGGGCTTTGAGACGGATGAGTTTTATTTGAAATCATCTGATGAAATGGAAAAGCTGTTTTCCGCTCATCCCGAGGCAATATCCAATACTGCTGAAATTGCAGAAAAATGTAACTTTGACTTTGAATTTGGCCATACCTATCTGCCGTCCTATAAGTGTCCCGAGGGGCTCTCTCCCGAGGAATATCTTAAAAGCGTAACCTATAATGGTCTTGAAAGCAAGGTAAAAAGCGGATATATCGATTATTCTAAGCATACTGAAAAAGAGTATACTGATCGAATCGAATATGAGCTTTCCGTTATCGGAAAGATGGGCTATAGCCAGTATTTTCTTATAGTTTGGGACTTTGTTCATCATTCAAGGTCTCAGGGAATCCCCGTAGGTCCCGGCCGAGGAAGCGGTGCGGGAAGCCTTGTTGCTTATCTTATCGGTATTACCGATATTGACCCCCTCACCTTTGACCTTCTCTTTGAGCGATTCCTTAATCCTGAGCGTGTGAGCATGCCCGACTTTGATATCGACTTCTGCTATGACAGAAGAGATGAGGCAATAGACTACGTCCGTAATAAATACGGCGAGGACCACACAGCTCAGATTATAACATTCGGTACAATGGCGGCAAGGGCTGTTGTCCGAGACGTCGGCAGAGCACTTGGAATGCCATACGGCGACGTTGATGCAGTAGCAAAGCTAATCCCGAGGGAGCTTAATATAACTCTTGAGGAGGCTCTTAAAACAAAGGAGCTTCATGAGGCGTATATTTCTTCCCACGATACGAGAAAGCTTCTTGACGTCAGCCGCGCTCTCGAGGGTATGCCCAGACACGCATCCACCCATGCGGCAGGCGTTGTTATCACCGAGCGCCCCTTGACAGACCACGTACCCCTTGCAAAAAATAACGGCATTGCCGTTACTCAGTTTGATATGAACACGGTAGCAGAGCTTGGACTTCTGAAATTCGATTTCCTTGCTCTCCGTTACCTGACTATTATAGATTCCTGCGAAAAGCTGATACGCGAAAAGAACCCCGATTTTTCTCTTGCATCCGTTGGATTTGATGATAAGGCGACTTATCAGCTCATCTCCAAGGGAGCAACGGACGGTGTTTTCCAGCTTGAGTCAGGGGGAATGAAGCAGATGCTGACACAGCTTCGCCCCGAGTCCATTGAGGATATTATTGCGGCAATCGCCCTTTACCGTCCCGGACCCATGAGCTCCATTCCCAAGTATATAGAAGCCCGCCATTCGGGCAAGAGAGATGATTATGCCTCACCGCTCCTCAGACCTATCCTTGAGCCTACCTACGGCTGTATAGTTTATCAGGAGCAGGTAATGCAGATATTCCAGTCTGTTGCAGGCTATTCGCTCGGCCACGCGGATATCGTCCGCCGTGCTATTTCAAAAAAGCACGCAGATGAGCTTATGCGCGAAAAGGATGCCTTTATTGCAGGCGCCTCCGAAAGAGGACTCACAACTGCGGATGCTGAGAAGCTTTTTGAGGACATTGCAGATTTTGCAAACTATGCCTTCAATAAAAGCCATGCCGCGGCATATGCCGTAACCTCATACAGAACTGCATACCTTAAGGCCCATTATCATCTTGAATATAACTGCGCTCTTATCACGTCAGTTCTCGGAAGCCCCGATAAGATTGCAGAATATCTTTCCGATTGTCAGAAGAGAGGCATCAAGGTCCTTCCTCCCGACGTTAACCGCAGCCGAGCAGATTTTCGCGCTGAGGACGGAGGAATCCGCTTTGGTCTTGCAGCACTCAAAAATATAGGCGTTGCCTTTATTAATGAGCTTGTTCTCGAAAGAGAGCGAAACGGAGAATTTTCCGATTTTGATGATTTTCTAAAGCGTATGGAAAAGCTTTCCATCAATAAGCGACAGATGGAGGCCCTTATAAAATCCGGCGCACTTGACTCTCTCGGTGTATACAGAAGCAGAATGCTTGCGGTATACGAAAGCCTTATGGAAAGAACAGGCCCCGCACAGCTTGAGGGACAGCTTGACTTTTTCTCAATGGTATCTGATGAGGAGCTGAAAATGCCGAAAACAGAGTTTCCCGAGATCCCCGAGTTCACAACAAAGGAAAAGCTTCGCCTTGAAAAGGAAGCTTCGGGAATGTTCCTTTCAGGTCATCTTCTTGATGACTATAAGGAAAACGTAAAGCTTTTAAATCCCGACTCAATCGGTGAGATATTGCGCTCCTTCCAGGAGGACGGAGAAGAGAAGTACAGGGAGAATCAGCAGGTCTGCATCTGTGCTACTGTCTCTTCCCGCACCAATAAGAACACTCGAGGCGGCGATCACATGGCGTTTGTTACCCTTGAGGATTCCACAGGATCCATTGAGGTCATCGTTTTCCCGAAGGTGCTTTCGGAGTACGGACATCTTCTCACAACGGACAGCCCCGTTGCAGTAACGGGTAAGATCTCCGCAAAAGAGGATGAAGACCCAAAGATTCTTATGAATGACGCTTCATTCCTTTCTCCCGACGGAAGAGCTCCTCAGTTTCCCAAATCCCGTACACCTAAGGTGCAGAAAAAGGATATCAAGGATATGAAGCTCTATTTGAAGGTTCCTTCAACGGATTCTTCAGAGTTTTCAAGAGTTACAGCCTTTCTTTCCATTTTCAGCGGCACAGTTCCCGTTGTTATTTATGATTCGTCTACGGCAAAGGCTGTGGCATTGAAGGGAAGCGGAGCTATGGTAAACGCGTTTACCGTGGGAGAGCTGAAAGACATTCTCGGCGATGCAAACGTTGTAATAAAATGAGTGCTTTGTAAACATTTTCCCGATTTCATACAAAGTTCATAATTTCAGGTTATAATCTATTCAATAAAAGATACGGAGGTAGCTATGGCCGATATCAAAAATATAAATAAAAATACGGAAAATTCCGATAATAAGGAAAAGAAGGAGAAGGCACTGGCAATCCTTGCCCTTGTGGGAAAGATATCACTCAGAGTCCTTTCCTATATAATGAACGTTCTCCTTACCCTGATGCTTATAGGCACGACCTGCGGTATCATTGTGGGAACAGTTTTCTGTATTTATATAAAGAACTACGTAGACCCGAAAATCGATTCCTCATTGTTTGCGGCGGCAAGTGCCGATACGACAACAAGACTTTACTATATGGATTATGAGGACGAGGATGCGAGAATCAATGAGGACGGAACTCCCGTTGAGCTTGAGGACCAGCGTCTTTACAGCACAGACAACAGTATCTGGGTATCATACGAGCAGATGCCTCAGCATCTTATTGATGCATTTGTTTCTGTAGAGGACCATACGTTCTTCTCACATAACGGTGTTAGCTGGAAAAGAACTGCCGGCGCTATGCTTGGATATTTCTTCGGTGACGGTGATTACGGCGGATCTACAATTACACAGCAGCTTGTTAAGAACCTGACAGGAGATAACGAAGCAACAGTTCAGAGAAAGGTTCAAGAAATCTTCCGCGCTCTCCAGCTTGAAGAGGAGATGAGCAAGGAGGATATCCTTGAAATGTATCTGAATATCGTATTCCTCGGTAATAACTGCTACGGTGTTCAGGCAGCGGCAAATACTTATTTCGATAAGGACGTCGGCGAGCTTACTATTGTTGAATGCGCTGCCCTTGCCGGAATCGTTAAGAATCCCTCCCAGTACGAGCCGATTTATCACGATATTTTTTATAAAGAAAATGAAGACGGTGAAAAGGAAGAGGCCGGTAACCGTGCCCGCCGCAGAACAGTTCTTTACACAATGAATCTTTACGGAAAGATCTCCGATAAGGAATTCGATAAGGCATGGGATACTGAGCTTGTTCTTGCAGGTATTAATAAGACAGAAGAGGATAAGGCTCCCGAAAAGGCAGAAAACGTAAACTCCTGGTACACTGATGCAGTTATTGAAAACGTGCAGAAGGCCCTTGTTGAGGAGTACGGCTATACGGAATACGTTGCAAGCCTTATGATCTATACCGGCGGTCTCCAGATCTATACCTGTATGGATCCCGAGGTACAGGCAGTTATCGATGAGGTATATACAAACGATGGCAAGGAGGACGGCTATTTCCCCTATGCAACAGACGGTCTTCAGCCCGAGTCTTCTATCATTATAATCGACCCCTATACAGGTGACGTTCTCGGTCTTGCGGGTGGCCGCGGCGAGAAGTCCCAGTCAAGAATCCTTAACCGCGCAACTCAGGCAAAGCGTCCCGTTGGATCAAGCATCAAGCCTATTTCCGTTTACGGACCTGCTATTGATACAGGTGTTGCCACAATGGGTACAGTTTATGACGACTGTCCCGTTACAACAGTAGATGACGGTACAATGTGGCCCCACAACCTTCCCGACGTTTACGGTGGATATACAACCGTGCAGGATGCTCTCAGAAGATCTGTAAACACCTGCGCCGTAAAGATCCTTCGCGACGTTGGTATTGAGTATTCCTTCGATTTCCTTAAGGAAACTCTTAACGTGGAAAGCCTTGTTGAGTCTTATACAACAGCAAGCGGATACACTATCAGCGACAAGGCAGAGGCTCCTCTTGCTCTCGGTCAGTTCTCCTACGGTATCACCCTCTGGGAGCTTACAGCTGCTTACGGTATGTTCCAGAATGACGGTATTTTCTGCAAGTCAAGACTTTGGTACGAGGTTCGCGATAACGAGGGTAACGTGATCCTCAAAAACGAGCCTGAATATGAGATGGCTATCAGCGAGGAATCTGCGGATATCATGACAATGATGATGGAAAAGGTAGTTTCCTCCGGTACTGCTACTGCAGTAACTCTTGACCAGAGAGTTAACGTTGCAGGTAAGACAGGTACAACAACTGCAGACTTTGACCGTACCTTTGTAGGATATACACCCTACTACGTTGCGGGATGCTGGTTCGGCTACGATATGAACCAGGCTCTTTCCGATTTCGGCACCAGCCCTTCCGTTATCGTATGGGATAAGGTCATGAATAAGCTTCAGGATAAGATCGAAGCAAAATCTGCAGCAACAGGCGAGAAGATCAAGACCTTCGATTATTCAAAGAATCTTCAGGAGGTAACCTACTGTAAGGATTCCGGTATGCTTCTCGGCGAGGCCTGCGCTCACGACCCCAGAGGCAATAGAAGCGAAAAGGGCTTCTTCACAATGGATTCCGTGCCCACCGCAACCTGTGACGTTCACGTGCTTGTTAATTACGATAAGGTAACAGGCGCAATTGCAACAGATAAGTGTCCTAAGGAAAACATCAAGCAGGTAGCACTTGTGAGAAACGAGTCCAGAATGTTTAACTGTCAGGTTACTATCACCGATGCTCAGTATACCTACAGAAGCCTCGGTGACGTTACAAGATATCCTACCTACGTTGGATTTGCATATTATTACTATGCTATTCCCGAGGGTAAGGTAGTAGGCAGAAGCCAGGGCGAAAAGCAGTATAACTGCGCCTGCTCAGCTCATCAGTAACAGAATAAAATATAAGATCACCTCATATTCTTATATGAGGTGATTTTTATGTTTTGTAGGCTTTGGAGAAAAGTCAGATTTCTCGCTTTGAGGGTTATGTATATACCAAGGATGTATATAATAATTCTTTTACTGATGCTGCTTTGCTCTCTGATAATCAGACTTACATCGGGAGGCACCCATCTTGTTTATAATGCTTTGGGGCAGAGAGGGATATTCCCGGGACAGCTTTTTTACTGCGTTTTCTATATATTAAGAATCGTACTTTTCAGTATAGTTCTGTATTTTTCGCTGTATGCTCAGAAAATATATTGCGAAGGACTTATACCTGTTGCTTTAACGGTCAGCACTGCGGTGTTGCTTTTGCTTGAATATAAAATGATATTCGGCGGTGTCAGCCTGATTCTTGAAATGCTGTTTACGGTAACTTGCGGATTTTTCACAGTTCTCGCAGTTATAATACTCAAAATAAAGAACAGATGGGTATCGGTGGCAGCTCTTTCCTTTGCGCTTTTGCAGCTTGTGCTTTTCGTTCAGATTATTTCGCTTTCGGTGTGTATCTGATAACATTGGTATGTTAAAAATATTGTCTAAACCTTGACAATTTACAAAAGGTGAGTTATACTTATATCAGTAAATTTTGGAGGTAAACATCAATGAACAAGATTAAAATTATTTGTCTCATCCTCGCAGTAGTAATGCTCGTTCCTATGATCGCTTCCTGCGGTACAAAGAAGGATACAGCTACAAACGTAACAATCATCTTCCGTAAGCCCGTAGAAGAGGGTAAGGATGAAAAGGGTAACGTTGTATACAAGACTGATGCTGAGGGCAACATCGTATACGAAGAGATCTTCAAGTATGATATTCCCGAGCTTGAGGGTACAACAGAGCTTCAGGAAAAGACATATGATGCTGACGGCCGTGTTGTAACTGATGCAAACGGCGCTAACGTAACTGAGGCTATGATCGTTCCTACAGTTCTTACAGCTGTTGAGGTTGCTCTTAAGAAGTTCGAGAAGGACTATGAGCTTTCCGCTGACAAGACATACGTTGCATCTGCTCTCGGTCTTACTGAGGCTGAGCGTGTAGACTCTGAGAAGGGTTACTACGACTACTGGCAGTGCAAGATCAACGACAAGGAATCTGATTCCGGTCGTCAGAGCGTAACTCGTGTATATTCTGAGGACGTTATCGTGTTCACATGGACATCCGGCTTCAAGAACAGAAACGAGACAACTGCTGAAAGCACAGTTGACCCCAACGCTGAGACAACAAGCGCAATCGACCTCGGCGAGACAACTATTCTCGATACAGAGGAAGTTGCATAATTGATTCAAAAGCTAAAGAGACAGACTTAGTCTGTCTCTTTTCTTTTTCTCTGCATATTTTTGCCACCGTTGAATATAGATGTTATGACAAATCTTTGGGAGGACAAATATGAAAGCAGAGAGAATATATAAGGATATTGCCGGGAGGACCGGCGGCGATATTTATATTGGTGTTGTGGGTCCTGTTCGGAGCGGAAAGTCCACGTTTATAAACAGATTTATGGAGGCTGCGGTAATTCCCAATATTGTGGGTGAATACGGAAAAAAGAGAGCTCGGGATGAGCTTCCTCAAAGCGCCGAGGGAAAGACTGTAATGA
>JAZUAR010000169.1:0-7872 GCA_045638055.1 Candidatus Avispirillum sp. | reverse complement strand
TAGTGGTATGTTACGGGATATACCCAGAACCAGAGCTCAGCGCCTGTTTCCTTACAGAGGTTACCCCAGAAAGGAAGCGCCTCCTCATCAAGGGACTTGTTCATACCCTTTTTGGTGCTGGCATCAGTAAGCTGACCACCCTTTTCATAGCATTCCTCCTGGCCGAGGATGTGGTTATCACATCCGACACCGCAATAAAGGAGAACAAGATTTTCATCGGGCTTAATGGTCTTTGGGTAATCCTTTGCATAGATGATACCGAAAAGTCTGAGTCCGGGATAATATTCCTGAATGTCAACACAGGCCTTGTTATAGAGCTGGAGATAGAGACCTGAATAGCCGTCGGTTCTTGAGATCTTAGTACAGTTACGGCAGGTGCAGTAATACTGATTATCAAGAATTGAGAAGGAGAAAAGTGTTGCGCCCTCCTCGATAAAGGGAGTATTTCCCCAAAGCATACCCATACGGTTACACTCAAGCATACCCTGGAAAAGCTTTGCATAAACGTTCTTATCTGTTGCGCAGGGCTGCCAGCCGTGTGCATCGGGAACCTCGCCTGAGGCAAATTTAGCCTCAAGGATCTGAGCCTCTGTCATTCCCGCTGTGTTCTCGGGATAAACGCCTGTACCCATTGTCCAGTACTCATACATGGAATGAGCATTACTGTACATAGGACCTGTAAGAGTGCCAAAGCGCTTCTCGTCAAATCCGGAAAGATAGTCGCCGTTGAGCTTGTTTGCAAGATAATGATTGAGAGCCCCACTTCTGCTATAGGTATGACGGGCAGTACGGAAGGTGATTGTGGGATAAATCTCATCCATTGTTCCCTCGGGAATATCCACGATTCTCTGCTTATATACAAAGGTTTCGGAATCGGAATAGAAGCGAACACCGAGATATTTCTCAATGATCTCGTAAACCGCGTACATTGTACCTCTGAGAGTACCGTTGATTATAAGATCGCCGTCAACGACCTCATACTTGAGACCCTCAAGACCGTACTTCTGTCCCTCCTCTGAAAAGAGATCTATCTGATTAATATAGATACCTCTCTCAGTTTCGAGAGCGTAGCGAACGGGAATGTTAACACCAGTCAGCTTCTCGATATATTTATCAAGGAGAAGGGCCGCAACGTAGGAGTTATCGTCATCGGTAATACCCTCGTTCAGCACGATAGTATATTCGGAGATATCGTTTCCTGCTATTGAGAATTTATAAACCTGCTTACCGTTATCAAAATCCTCTTCGCTTTTGTTTCCCGTAAACAAAAGCTTCATATTAAGTGAATCAATAGCATCGCATTCGCCGTCTGCATTCATATCTGCAGCGTCAAATACAAAAAGGTCGTCTGATGTCTCTACTAAATATTTTTTTATGCGGTAAGAGTCAAGTGAATTCACCTCACCGTCATCATTTACATCTCCTACCTTATAGGTTTCGTGATCGTAAAAGTTTTGACTGAGGCTGAAATCATATGCCGCGCTGACTCCTATAACCGTTGAAAAAACAGTTATGAGCGCAAGCACAAAGGAAAAAAGCTTTTTCATATTCCCTCCGTTTGTATTTATTTTAACTATATTAATTTTATCATATTTTCGTTGCAATTTCAATAGAGTCAACATATTTTTTTCGACGGTACAGCATATGACAAAATCCCCTGCAAAAAAATAGTAAAATCAAGAAAAAAGAAAGGAAAAGTATTATGGATTTTGAAAACGGAAGCGTTAAGCTGAAAATCAGCGATGGTACCCTATGGGCTCATATCCTTGGAGAGATAGACCATCACTCTGCCCGCGCGATAAGAGAAGCGATAGATGCATCTTTACTGTCATACTCTCCCGATGCCCTTGTTATAGACCTTTCCGGAATAACCTTTATGGATTCCTCAGGGCTCGGGCTTGTGATGGGAAGATATACAAAAGCTATGGAGGCGGGCATCACCTTCACAGTCTGCGGCGCAGGGGAAAGGATCATAAAAATGTTCGATATGGCGGGACTTGACAGAATTATAAGCTACAAGGAGAAGAAAAAATGAAAAAGGTGTGCGAAAACGCAATGAAGGCGGAATTCCCTTCACTTTCACAAAACGAAGCGCTGGCAAGAGCACTTATTTCTGCATTTCTTATGCAGATGAATCCCACAGTCTCAGAGCTTGCGGATATAAAATGCGCCGTTTCCGAGGCTGTTACAAACTGCACGGTACACGCATACCGCGATACTGTAGGCACCGTTATCATGACTGCAAGATCATATGGCGACAGGTCTGTCCGCATTGAAATAAAGGACCGCGGCTGCGGCATCGAGGATATTGCAGCGGCAATGCAACCCATGTATACAACAGACCGCGAAAACGAGCGCAGCGGCCTCGGATTTACTGTTATGGAAAGCTTTTGCGACAAGATACGCGTAATATCAAAGCCCGATAAGGGAACAAAAATTACTCTTATCAAAACTCTCTCAAAAATAGGCTCCGCTACATAACGGAGGGAGTTGATCTTATTGGATTCATATAAGGAAAATTTATTATATATCGAGCGGGCAAAGGATGGGGATGAGGAAGCTCAGGAACAGCTGATCAAAATGAATTATCCCCTTGCCGTTTCCCTTGCAAGGCGATTTATGGGCAGGGGCTGCGAGCTTGAGGACCTTATTCAGCTTGCCCTTTTCGGAATGCTGAAGGCTATAAGAAGCTTTGACCCTGAGCGGGGATGCACCTTTTCAACCTATGCCGTGCCCCTTATTATCGGGGAAATACGAAAATTTCTCAGAGATGACGGACTCATAAAGGTTAGCCGAGAAAATAAGCGAAATTCCGCGGTTTTATTAAAGCTGAGAGAGGATTTTTCAGCAGAAAACGGCCGCGAGCCTCATATAGACGAGCTTTGCTCCCTTTCCGGACTTGACCGCGAAACTGTTATCTGCGCCCTTGAATGCTCAAGGCCCGTAGCATCGATCTCGGAGCCGCTGACTGACGAGGGCGGCTTCACCGTTGAAAATATCTTAGGTGACGAGGGCAGCTCCATTGAAAAGGCATTTACAAATATCGCCCTCACCGATGCCCTTTCAAAGCTACCCGAGCAGTGGCGAAAGATAGTTATAATGCGATATTTTCGTGATATGTCTCAGCAAAAAACGGCCGATGCCCTTGGTCTTTCTCAGGTCAAGGTCTCCCGTGAGGAAAAAAAGATAATCGCCCGCCTGAGGGAAAGTATTGTATAAAAAAAGAAGTGCCGAGCACTTCTTTTTTTGTTTAAAGAATTACAGTTTTTCCCGCCTCGATGCACACGGGCTTGTGATCGCATTTGATCCATACGTCAATGCAGGAGGGGTTATGTACATAATCGCAGTTTGCAGAGAAACGGAGGGAGCGAACTGCATTGAGATAGTCAACTATCTCAATATTGGTGGCATACCAGATATTATCGTCACCGCTGACAGTTTTGCAAAGGTGCTCCATCTTCTCCCAATGCTCCTCGGTATAGAACTCATAGCTGTGTCCCCATACGTAGAAAAGGCGCATAAAGCTGAAAAGCATGGGCGCCTTGAACTCCTGCCAAAGCTCATCGGTAAAGTCTGCGTGATGGCAGGTGGGATCCCATCTCATAAAATCGGAGGGGATGCCGAAGGCATTAGTTGCAGCAACTGTTCTTGAATATTCCATTCCCTCAGCGCGGCAGGCATCAATAACTCGCTGGTCGAAGCTTGAGAAGGGATAGGACATACCGCGGACAGGATAATGGCACTTCCCTTCAAGGAAAATGCGGTTTTCTCGAATCTCACGGCGGATATATTCATCGGGAGTGTAGTAAAGGAAAGGATGCTGTGCGGCATGACATGATATCTCGTGACCTGCGTACAGAGTCACATAATCATCGGCGCTGACAAACTCGGGATTCTTCAAAAACTGAGGAAAATGCTCCTCAAATCCGGGATTGTTGAGATGGAAGGTTCCCTTGAGGCCGTATTTATTAAACATTTCAACAAGACGGCGGTCCTCGATTCGTCCGTCATCATAGCTGAAGGTAACACATCTTTCTTTTCCGCCATGCCAAAGCGTGGTCTCTATAAATTTCATAACAATATTTCCTTTATTGATATTTATGCAAATATTGTATCACAGTTTCATAGTAATGTCAAATTAAAAGGCAGGGGACGGTACTATGTCTGTTAACGACATAAAAC
Source organism: Candidatus Avispirillum sp. (assembly GCA_045638055.1). Taxonomy (GTDB): domain Bacteria; phylum Bacillota; class Clostridia; order Oscillospirales; family CAG-272; genus Avispirillum. Next base: position 3,690 of record JAZUAR010000169.1, on the reverse strand, counting down.
CGTTTCCTGCCTTTGTGTTTAAAAAGTGGTGATTGTTTAGTATCCTACATACTCAACCGTAGCTTTATAATCTTCGAAAGTGATAAGATAATATCCTTGATTCTTCAGAGTATCTTTTTCTTCAGCTCCGTATTCATATATATAATAGATATCGTCACGCAAGCAATAGTAGGTGCCGGTTTCAATCATTTGACAGTTTTCCACTATCAACTTAATGCTATCTTCCTGGCTCACGTTTCTATACGATCTAAAGCAACCGAAAAGTCCCGTGTAAACCAGTTTGGCACAAATGTTTAACTTTACAAGCTCATCTGAAGAATCATCAACCTTGTCAAGTTGATACCTAATCATAGTATCTCTGTCATAACAAGCCCAGAAATTAGCCCATGAATCTTTATAGAATGCATTTATATAATTATTAATTACATTCTCTATAAACGGTTCCGCCTCTTCCTTAGATAAAAGCATAACATTTGTGTACTCAGGGATGTTTACTGTTTGAGTTCCTACTGAAAAAACAATTTTTGAATCATTTAACTCGGTAAGGATAGAAGTATGGATAAATTCATATTCCCCATCGGAGTTTTTAACTAACGAATTGTTGTTGTATTTTCTGCAATAAGATTCAAACTCGAAGCCGTTATCTTCAATGAATAACTTTCCCTCTCTTATTTGATCATAACCACGATAGAAATAACACAAAGTATATTCTCCGCTGTTCTTATTCCAATCGAAATACCCTTCTTTGTCTGTGAACTCGAAATAAAAGCTACTATTCCACATCGCAACAATATCATAGGTATATTTTATGGAATATGTATCATCAGTATTGATGACAGAAGCAACACCAAATTCTTCGTACGTTACGTCTTTACGATTGGGATCTTTGTCTGTTGTAAATATATAATAAGCAACATCATCTGTTTCTGTTTTAACAAAGGTGTATTCATACGGATAGCTCTTATCATCATTCTTCAAAGATACTCCCGCAAGTTCATCGCCGTCAATACAGAAGCTAAGCGAAATTACAGAACCGTTATCCTTACCGCTATCGCCTTTCTGACGCAGATAACGAATATAATCTTCATATCCGTTTACAGCAATATTATCGTATTTGAAACTATCAATTACAGTATTGGAATATTCGTCACAGGTATTTACAACATAATTACGTACAAGATTATTATCCATGCAAATATCGGCTAAATCGTAATAGAAATTCTTGTAATTATCTCCTTTAAGTTCAAAGGAAATAACTTTACCGAAAACACTTGTCTCTTTTGCTAAAACCTTACCGTTCTTTTTTTCTGACAATGCGTTTTCAAAAAAAGCTTTGCTTATTTCATTATAAACCTTATACTGCTCTGAAATGTTATTTTCGCCTATTTGAGCTATCATCGGGTGGATATACCCTTTTAATCCATATGAAGTATATCTCATACCAAATGTTCCATCCGGATCAAATACGGTATCATCAATATTTTCATAAATTTCATTGTATTTGAATCCGTATACATTGTCTCCGAACAGTTCATTGTTTGAAAAAACAAGCTCGTCTGTTCCTGCGAAAACTTCGAAACTAATGGGATCGCTGTTATCGTAAGAAGCAGAAATATTCATTTTCATTCCAACATTAGGATCAGATGAAATTATAGAATGAGTTGTAAATGCCTTTGAATCAATAGCGTCCTCTGTTTCAGTTATATCAACACTATAACCCATTTGCGCTCCTGTTTCACAGAGCTGTATAATCTTCCACAGAGGAGATTCACTGTCTTCCAAATATGTAGAAAGAGCATCAAAGACCTCATCAGTATAATCCACAGAATCAACACTTGTTGTAGAAGAATCCTTTTCTGACAAAGTGGTTTCTTCGGCAACTCCATTAGATTTACAACCAACAAATAGCAAACTTATTAAAATAACAAGGAAAGCCAAAGTAAAAATATGATTTAATAAAGTCTTTTTCATAATCGTTACCTTTCCACTCCGTATTGGTTTTTGTTCAATTCACTAGGACAAAAAAGACAGGGGACGCTTCTATGTGTTTTTTACATCAATAACTTCGCAAACTGTCTAATATCATATTAGCACACGTAAAAAGAAATGTCAATGTGCACCTATGATGGCTTCCTCACCTGTCTTTCTTTTGAATTTGACAATCCTATAAAAAAGATGTATAATAGGGAAAATACATTTTGAGGATACTGAAATGACTTTTACAAAAAAAATAGATGAAATGAATCTCATGGGTAACGGCATCACAAAGCTTGACGGATGCGTTGTATTCTGTCTCGGTGCGGTTGACGGCGACACCGTTACCTGCGAGATAACTCAGGAGAAAAAGAACTTCAAGATTGCAAACGTTCTCTCCGTTGACGAGCCCTCTCCCCACCGACAGACACCCGACTGCCCTCACTTCCCCGAGTGCGGCGGCTGCGATCTTCGCCACATTTCCTACGAGCACGAGCTTGACGTTAAGAAGGCAGGCGTTGAGGCAGCTCTCAGAAAGGTTGGCAAGGGCGAGATCAAGGTTTCCGAGATCCTTTCAGCCGAGCCCGACAATTACAGAAACAAGGCTGTTCTCCGCTTTGCAAACGGCATCTGCGGATTCTCCGAAGCAGGCAGCGACAATATCCTTTCCTGCGCAGGATGCAAGATCATTCCCGCTCTTTTCTGCGATATCGGCAGCTTTGCTCTTGAGTTTTTCGGTGAGGAGATAACAGGCGTTTCCTATCTTTTCCTCAGAAAGAACAGCTCTGAAACTGAAATTTCCGCAGTTCTCGGAACACGCGAAAAGTATAGCTATCTCGATATCGAGGGCTTTGCAGAGGCACTTTGCGAAAAATTCCCTCAGGTCGTTGGCGTTCTCACAAAGTCAGGCGATCATCCCGAGGACGGAGTCGAGCGCGATCTTATTCTCGGCAAGGATTATATTGAAGAGGACTTTCTCGGTCTTTCTCTCATTGTCTCCCCCTGCTCCTTCTTCCAGGTAAACCACGCCGTTGCAGAAAAGCTTTGCCGAAAGGCGGCTGATTTTGCCCTCTCCGGTGAAGGCTCTTTCGGTGCAGACCTTTACTGCGGCACGGGCGTTATCGGTATGGCAATTGCAGCACTCCACCCCGAGGCATTTATCACAGGCGTTGAGATAAACGAATCTGCCGTTGCGGATGCAAAGGAAAACGCAGAGGAGAACGGACTTACAAACATCGGCTTCTTCCAGGGCGACTCCGCTGATTTTGCAAAGAGCACCTACGGAAGCATCGACTTTATCACAATCGATCCTCCCAGAGCAGGATGCTCCGAGAAAATGATAAAGGAGCTTCTCAGAATCAAGCCCTGTCGTCTTGTTTACGTTTCCTGCGACCCTCAGACTCTCGCACGTGACCTTAAAAAGCTGACAGAAACAAAATACGAGATCAAGGACGTTGTAGCCGCAGACCTCTTCCCCCGCACAAAGCATGTGGAAACAATCGTGCTTCTTGAAAGAAAATAATAAAGAAAACCTCAGGAAAACTCCTGAGGTTTTTTATTATTACTTCGCCGCCTTCTGCAAAAGAGCGGCATAATCAAGGAAGCGGTCAAACTCCTCCTCCGATTCCCACTTATAGTTATCAAAAAGCATTTCCCCTTCAGAGAAATACTGCTTAAGTAAAGTGGTATACTTATCAAACTCCTTGCTGTCAAGGT
>JAZUAR010000168.1:0-2108 GCA_045638055.1 Candidatus Avispirillum sp. | reverse complement strand
TTTTTAGTCTTTTTTAAGTTTTTTTAAGTTTTCCTAATTTAATTTGACTTATTATTCATCTGTCAACTATATTTTTCGAGTTATTGTTCAAACTGTCAATTAAATCCTTAATATGTGTAGCCTTAAAATATTTAATATTTTATATTGTTTAAAAAAAGAAAAGGGTGATGTCTCACCCTAAAAAAGTTTAATTACAATGTTGAAAATCTTTACGGTTTTATCCCTTTACAATCTCAATAATGAGGTCAACGCACTTTTCCATAGCGTTAATGGAAACATACTCGTATCTGGAGTGATAGTTTCCACCACCTGTAGGAAGGTTTGGGCAAGGAAGTCCCATAAATGAAAGTCTAGCTCCGTCTGTACCACCACGGATAGGAACTGCCACGGGAGTCATACCGAGACGCTCCATAGCCTTTGTGGCTCTCTCTACAACAAACATCTTGTCAAGGAGGACTTCCTTCATGTTATAATAAGAATCACGGAGAACAAGCTCAACTGTGCCCTCACCATACTTTTCGTTAAGAGACTTTGCTACTGTTTCAAACTCTGCCTTGATAGCCTGGAACTTTTCCTTTGAGTGGTCACGGATGATGTATCTTGAAACAGATTCCTCGGTTTCGCCCTCAAGAGAAAGAAGATGGTGGAAGCCCTCGTAGCCTTCGGTCTTTTCGGGAATTTCATCGGGAGAGAGCATAGCATCAAACTCTGCGCTGATGCGAACTGCGTTAACCATCTTGTCCTTTGCAGATCCTGGGTGGATAGCTCTGCCATGAACCTTAACAACAGCAGATGCAGCATTAAAGTTTTCATATTCGATCTCACCAAGCCCACCTCCATCAAGGGTGTATGCATAATCTGCGCCAAAGCCAGACACATCAAAGAGATCTGCACCTCTGCCGATTTCCTCGTCGGGAGTAAAGCCGATGCAAATCTTGCCGTGCTTAATGTCGCTGTTCATTATCTTTTCAACTGCTGATACGATCTCTGCAACGCCTGCCTTATCATCTGCACCAAGAAGGGTTGTTCCGTCTGTTACAATAAGGCGCTGACCTGCAAGCTCGGCAACATAAGGATAATCAGAGAGTTTAAGGTATATACCCTCTGCCTCGTTAAGGAGAATATCTCCGCCATTGTATTCAACGATCTGAGGCTTAATATTTTCACCGGGAGCATCGGATGCGGTATCCATATGAGCAATAAAGCCGATAGATGGCATGCCCTCGCAGTTTGCAGGAATGGTAGCGTAAACATAGCCGTGCCCATCCACTCTTGCATCGGTAAGACCAAGGTCTAAAAGCTCCTGACAAAGCACGTTTGCAAGAACTCTCTGCCCCTCTGTGCTGGGGCAATTTTCGTTATTTTCATCAGAAGTTGTGGGATAGGACACATACTTCAAAAATCTTTCATATACGGTCATTTTTAATTCCTCTTTTACAAAAAAGATTTGTTTTACCAAATTGGCTGAAACTCCGAAATACACCGAAATCCCAGCCAAACGATAATATAAGTTTACATTTTATAATGTTTTTTCAGATTAAATTTCAGCAAGGAGCTTTTCTGCATGAGCGAGCGCTTCTTCAACGCGGGAGATTTCCTTACCACCGCTCATCGCACTATCGGGACGTCCGCCGCCCTTACCGCCACAGATTTCTGCAACAGCACCTGCAATCTTACCTGCGTGTGCGCCCGCCTTAACTGCACCTGTGCCTGCGGATACAACAAAGTTAAGCTTACCACCATCAACTGCCGCAAATATTGCAACGCCATCTTCATATTTAGCCTTAACAGTATCTGCAAGAGTTCTTACCTGATCAGCTCTCATCTCAAGCTTTGCAGCTACAACGCGGAACTTACCAACAGTCTTAAGACCGGAAAGAAGAGCCTCTGTTTTGATTTCAGCAAGCTTGGAATTTGCACTGTCAAGCTCGCGCTTCATATCCTTGATCTCACCCTGGAGAGCAGCTGCGCGCTTTGCGATATTGTTGGGGTTAGGAGCCTTAAGCTCTCTCGCAGCCTCGTGAATAAGCCCGTCCTTTTCAGCAAGGAGAGCAAGAACGCCAAGACCTGTTGTTCCCTCAATTCTTCTTACGCCTGCCGCAACAGAG
>JAZUAR010000167.1:0-33657 GCA_045638055.1 Candidatus Avispirillum sp. | reverse complement strand
GCTCCATGTACAACACACCTCCCTGCTACTCCATCTACATCGCAAAGCTCGTTTACGAGTGGATCGAGTCTCTCGGCGGACTTGAGGCAATGAAGGCTCTCAACGAGAAGAAGGCAAAGCTCCTTTATGACTACCTCGACTCTCAGGACTACTATATCGCACCCGTTAAGAAGGAATTCCGTTCCATGATGAACGTTACATTCGTTACAGGTGATGCAGACCTCGACAAGAAGTTTGCAAAGGAGTCCGCAGATGCCGGTCTCAAGAACCTCAAGGGTCACCGCTCCGTCGGCGGTATGCGCGCTTCCATCTACAACGCTATGCCTTACGAGGGCATCGAGGCGCTCATCGCATTTATGAAGAAATTCGCAGAGGAAAATCCCAAGGCATAAAAAAAGCAAGGTAAACCACTATGACAAACATTAAACTTCTCAATAAGATCGCTTCCTGCGGAACTGATATTTTCGCAAAGGATAAGTATAACGTAGCAACCGATGCTGAGGGCGCTGAGGCCATCATGGTAAGAAGCGCTTCCATGCACGAAATGACATTCGAACCCTCCCTCCAGGCAATCGCAAGAGCAGGTGCGGGCGTTAACAACATCCCCCTCGACAAGTGTGCCGATGAGGGTATCGTAGTATTCAACACTCCCGGCGCTAACGCAAACGGAGTTAAGGACCTTGCAATTGCAGCTCTCCTTCTCCCCCCCCGTGATATCGTTGGCGGTATCAAGTGGGCAAATTCTCTTGAAACTGACGTTGCAAAGTCTGTAGAAAAGGGCAAGAGCTCCTTTGCAGGCTGCGAGATCAAGGGCAAGAAGCTGGGCGTTATCGGTCTCGGTGCCATCGGCGGTCTCGTTGCAAACGCGGCTGACGACCTCGGCATGAACGTTATCGGATGCGACCCCTTCATGACAGTTAACGCTGCATGGAATCTTGACCGCAACGTTCACTCTGCCGCAAGCTACGAGGAGATCTTCAAGACCTGTGATTACATCACACTCCACGTTCCCTCCACTCCCGAAACAAAGAACATGATCAACGCTGAAACTCTCAACCTTATGAAGGACGGCGTTCGCATCATCAACCTCTCCCGCGCAGACCTTGTTAACGCTGAGGACATCAAGGCAGCTATCGAGGACGGCAAGGTTAAGAGCTACGTTACAGACTTCCCCACAGAGGCAACGATCAACTGCCCCGGCATCATCACTATCCCTCACCTGGGCGCATCTACTGCCGAGTCTGAGGATAACTGCGCTATCATGGCTGCAAATCAGCTCGTTGATTATCTTGAAAACGGTAACATCACAAACAGCGTAAACTTCCCCGCAGTTTCCATGCCCCGCGATGCGGGAACTACAAGACTTGTTGTTCTCCATAAGAACCAGCCCGAGATGCTTTCCAAGGTTACAAGCGTTCTCTCTGCTGACGGAGTTAACATCGAGCACATGGCCAGCCGCTCCAAGGGTAACTATGCTTGCGCTCTCTTTGATTGCGCACAGGACGTTACTGCGGCTCAGGTTGCCGACATCGAAGCAGTTGACGGCATCATCCGCGTTCTCGTTAAGTAATTCAAAACAATAAAAGCAGGAAAAGGCTTTGCCTTTTCCTGCTTTTGTGCATGGTGAAATATGAAAATATATTACGAAGATAAATATCTTATCGTGGCCGATAAGGCGGCGGGCGTTGCCTCTCAGGCTGACCCCTCGGGGCGGCCCGATATGGTAACCCTTCTTTCTGCGCATTGCGGCAAGGAGGTTTTCTGTGTCCACAGGCTTGATACTGCAACCGAGGGCGTTATGGTCTATGCCAAGGACTCAAAGACTGCAGGCAGGCTGACCGCCTCCCTTTCCGATGAAAGCGCAGTTAAGGAATACTTCTGCGTTGTCCGCGCTACGGGTCTTACTGCGGGCAGTATGCAGGACCTTCTCTTTCACGATAAGAGAAAGAACAAGGCCTATGTTGTTGACAGGAAAAGAGCCGGAGTTAAGGAAGCGCTTCTTGACTACACTCCTCTTTCCGAGAAGGACGGCCTTTCCCTTGTGAGAGTAAAGCTGCACACAGGCCGCACCCACCAGATTAGAATACAGTTTGCAAGCCGAAAAATACCCCTTGTGGGAGACGGAAAATACGGCTCAAAGGACAATATGCCCCTTGCACTTCGCTGTGTTCACCTTTCCTTTGAGCACCCTGTGACAAAAAAGACTATCGATACATTTGCCCCGCCGGAGTCCCCCTGGTTTTCTTTTGAAATCGACAGCTGAAAAGGAGCTTCATTATGAGAAAAAAGATATACGAAATCGTACACGTTTATACAGACAGCGCAATAAGCGTTGTTTATAAATGGTGCATGATCCTCCTCACCCTTGCCAGCATTCTGCCCCTTATGACAAAGGAGGAGCCCCCATATTTCAGAATGTTCGACGGGATCTGCCTTATTATATTTTCAATCGATTTCCTTCTGAGATGGCTGACAGCCGACTATAAATTCGGCGAGAGGGGTATCCTTGCATTTCTGAAGTACCCCTTTCGAATGATCTCCATCATCGACCTTGCCGCAATTTTCGCCCTTGTCAGCTCATACTTCCATCTCTTTGACGGCTCCACCGCCGCAGAGATATGGGCAGTTTTCAGAATAATCCGAATCTTCAGATATTCCAAAAACGTGCGGACGATCCTTGATATTCTGAAAAAGTCAAGAAAGCCTCTCACAGCCGTCGGCGGCCTTGCTCTCGGTTATATTCTCGTGTCTGCCATCCTTATTTTCAACATCGAGCCCGAATCCTTCAATACCTTTTTCGATGCCGTTTATTGGTCCACCGTTTCCCTTACAACTGTGGGCTACGGCGATATTTACCCCGTCACCGTTGTAGGAAGAACCGTTGCAATGCTTTCCTCATTCTTTGGAATTGCCGTTGTAGCTCTCCCCGCCGGTATTGTAACTGCGGAGTATATGAACTCTATAAAGAGCGAAGAATAAGCAGCAAAGTTTAATATACCATTAATTCAATCAATGCGACATTTTATATGTCATCCTGAGCGAAGTAAAACACCGCGGTGCGGTGTTTTACGAAGTCGAACCATCCCATAGGATGGTGCCGAAGGCAGGATCTACGAACAGTTATCGATCGTGCTATCATGTATCGTAGATCCCGCCCCAAATGGGCGCCCTCCCTTGGGTCGGGTTCGACTACGTAAATATCATACTATGATATTTACTCCGCTCAGGATGACATATTTGTTTTTCGCTCATACTAATAATATTATCTTTTTTCGGAGGTTCTATGTGCACCGCTATTGCTTACAGAAGCAGCCGCTCCTATTTCGGAAGAAATCTCGACCTTGACCGCGGATACGGCGAGAGGGTGGTTATCACACCGAGAAATTTTGAGCTTAAGATGAGATGCTCTGAAAATATTTGCCGCCACTATGCAATGATCGGCATGGCAACGGTTATTGACGGGTATCCCTTGTACTTCGATGCAACAAACGAAAAGGGGCTCAGCATGGCGGGGCTTAATTTCCCCGATAATGCATTCTATCCCGAATGCGCTGCTGAGCAAGACAACGTCTCCCCCTTTGAGCTTATCCCGAAGATTCTCGGAGAATGCGAAAGCGTCGAGTGCGCAAAAAGCCTTCTTTCAAAAATCAATATCGCAAGGATTAATTTCAGCCCCTCCCTCCCCCTGTCGCCCCTCCACTGGATGATAAGCGACAAGAAAAAAAGCATCGTTCTTGAATGCACAAAGGATGGCACAAAAATTTATGATAACCCCTTCGAGGTGCTGACAAATAACCCTACCTTTGATTTTCACGTGATGAATATGAATAATTTCATGGGTCTTTCAAACGGTGCTGCAAAATCGGTCTTTGAGGGTGTACCCTTAAAAAACTACAGCCTCGGAATGGGGGCATTAGGGCTTCCCGGTGACTATTCCAGCCCCTCCCGATTTGTCCGCGCCTTCTTCGTTAAGGAAAATTCCATTGATGAGGGAGAGCCCATCAATCAGTTTTTCCACGTTATGAATTCCGTTGCAATGCCAAAGGGCTGTGTAAAAACGGACAGCGGATTCGAATATACCCGCTACACAAGCTGCTGTGATGCAGATAGCGGGATCTATTACTATACCACCTATAATAATCTCGAGGTCCGCTCCGTAAGCCTACACGCCGCCGACCTTGAGGGACATGAGCTTGTCTGCTACGACGCAGAGGGTTTATAAGAAAAGAAACAGCGGAGTGAAACACTCCGCTGTTTTTTATATGGAAATTCAGCTTTTATAAACTGACTCGCGCTTGCGGCGGCCGGACAAATTATGCTCGATATATATCAGGCACTCATCCTTGGTCATGGTCTTTCCATGACAGCCATCGGAATCGCTGCTTCTCTGATTGCTTACTGAAATCGATTCAACGGCCTTTATAAGCCATTCGCCCTGAGCACGGGTTATCTCATCCGTATGGTCCACAACGTCACAAAGGAAATCAAGCATTTCGGGATATTTTTCGATGATATCCGTTTTGCTTACATAGTCAAAGAGAAACTCTGCATCTCTGAAGCTGTAAAACGTTGCAGCCTTACAGCATCTTACAGGATAAAACATACCCTCAAGCTCACTGACAGGATGCGATTTGTTATTCAGGTAGTGATAGTTATGATCAAGATAACAGAAATATATCTCATTAAGTCCGCTTGTGAAAATATCATTCAGCCTTTTTACAGAATACACGTAAGGGCTGACGTCTGCACCCGCCTCGTAGGCAGTATTCAGCAGATCAAGGGTATCCTTGAAATACCATCTGTAATCGAGCTCACCGTATTTATAGGGGCGAATTTTGTGTCCGAAGAAAAGCTCGGGAAACAGCTGCACGAATCTGTGCATATTTATAGTTTCATATGCCGCCAGCAATTCCTCACATTCTTTTTCGGACAGCTTTTTTACTCTTATGTTTTCAAAAAGGAAACGAAGAATATAACAGTACAGCTCATGCTTATATGAATAAGACTGTGAGCTGAGAGCATCCTGAGGGTGTGTTTCCATAATGGAATCCACATCACTATTGCGAACGACAATTTTTGCATATCTTTCGTTATCCATGCGGGTGTAGGCTGCATCGCTTCCGAATTCAACAAGGCGCTTAACACATTCAAGGCGCAGCTCATACATAACTCCGGGCAGCATTTTTAACAGCTCAAAAACAGCTTCTGCTGAAAGAGGCTCTTTTACGTTCCCGAAAAAAGGAAAATCGTATCCGACGCCGTCTATATTATATTTTTTCACTGCTGTGATAAGCTTCTCGTCAAGGCGCATCAGCTCCTCCTTACGCCCATCGGTCCTCTGAAGCATTCCAAGCTGATCAAAGCCCGGCTGTACAGGCTGTACAGGCTTGACAGGAATTCCGGGAAAAGGGGGCGCTGAGGGTGTTGGTGTGGGTGCGGGCGCAGGCGCAGGCACAGGCCCGGAGCCGGGTACTGAGCCGGGGACGGCAAATCCGCTGCCCTTTTTCTTTTTCAAATTATTGAACATTCAAAATCTCCGCCTTTCGGAAAATCTCAAAAAAGATCACTGTGCTGTTTCTTTATTTGCTTTTTTAACCTTTGCGATAGCAATGGCGTTCCATACGACCATAACAAGGCCAACCGTTCCGAAAATACCTCCCTCGGTCATTTTGCGGCCGGGATTTTCTGCATTAACAACAAGCTCCATCTTGTCACCCACATGATTGTCGGGGTACATTTCGCTTGAATACTCCGTTTTCAGCTTAACGTTTTTATATTCCTTACCGTCCACAGTATAATCGCCGTAATATGTATATCTGTATCTGTCGGTGGAATCGTCATTTACTTCATGGGTCTTTATATCCGTGATAGTTGCCTCAACGGTTATGCTGTTGTTTTCATACTGCCAGAACTGAACAAATCCAAGGGATACAAGAACGATTCCTATAACCAAAAATATAATATGTGTTTTCATAAATCCTCTGAATATCGGAAAATCCTTTATTATTTGCCTGCTTCTCTTGTGAGCGTAGCCTCATAATGGGCTGCTGTCACAACAGTATCGTCTGCAACAGAATATGTGAATGACAATTCGTTATATCCGAAGCCCATGCCAAAGAAATCGTTTCTCATAGTATCAAGGATTGCAGTTACAGACACGATTCCGTCATCCACAAGGACTTCCGTGCTGCTGAAAGGACTTGTATAAACGATCTGATCGCCGTTCTTGACTGTAAGTGTGCCCACGGCAGTTTCAGTATTCAAGGAATCGATCTGCAGAACAAAGGAAGCATTCTCGATCTCATCAATACAATCGTATACCCCATCTACGCTAAAGACACCGGAAACGTTGAGAGACTTTACGTCGATCGTATAGCCTGCGGATACAACGACCCATTTTTTATTTGCATAATCATATTCAAAATCAACGCCCTGTGTGTAATGTACAAGAGTGCCGTTTTGCTCAATTTCCTCATCGAAGGATACGTTATTATATCGGGTTGAATAAAAAGCAAATTCTCCCTTTGCGTCTTTTATCGTATCAACAGAGAAAGGCAGTACATCCTCGCATTCGCTATACGCCGCAAGAATGTCAAGCTCCTTTTCAAGTCTGGGCGCAAGGATCCACAGATGGACGTACTGCGCAAAGACTGTGAGTCCGCAAAGGAGAACGGACACAACGATCATGATAACGGAGTTTCTGAAAAACAGACCCGCCAAACGGTCAACCTCATAATCCGCAGAGGGAGCCGCAGGGTCCTTCAGCGCGTTCTTGCCCGCCTTAAATATCCTTGCGCCGAAAATCGCATTTCGGATATTTCTCAGGATATAACGACCGGAAACCCAGAGAGAACCTGCAACGTAGATTCCGTCATGTATAAAGCCAAATGACGGGAAAAGCTCCGATGCCCAGGATCGGAGAATCACCGTGATTAGACTAAGCACGGCAAGACCCACAACAATACCCCAGAAGCCCTTTGTTTCTATCCAGCGTTCACCTGTTTTCAGATCGGTAACCTCAACTGCAAATTTATCAAAGAACTTGAAAAAAGGACGGACAACGAAAAAGCCCGCATTCATAACGTAAAGAGCAAACCAGCTCTTATCAAACCAGAAGAAAACGATAAGATTCAGCGCAAGAAGAGCGATAGCGCTGAGTATTCCGGACTTTAACATGCCCTTACCCATGCTGACGCACTCATCGGCAGAAACGTAGTCTGCCGCGCTTTTTCTGCTTTTCCTCGGCGCATTCTCCCTCGGCTTCTTTTCATCGGGGACAGGCTGAGGATTCACAGCCTCGGGCAGACTGCCCTCCGTCTGATTCTCCTGTCTTTTTTTAGCAACGTAGTCAAGAGCATCCTTTATCTGTTTTTCCTTATCATCCATAAAAAGCAATTCCTTTCGCTATTTTTCTCATTGTACCATATTTTCCACAGAATGTAAATCGTGGTTGGAATTTTTAAAAATATTTTAAAAAAATATAAAAAATCGGACCAAATTGGTCCTTTGACACGATTATATGGTGTAATTTCAATAGCCCCGAAAAGGAGAAAAAATGAACGTACTTAAATATCTGAATTCAAAGGATGCAAGAGCGCATCTTGAAAGCCTTTGCTACGAATTCTCCCCTCTTGACAGCGCAAAAATAATTGAGGCCTGCGACCGCATCGACGTCAAGGAAAAGCACAGAGCATTCCTTGAGCTTATTGAGGAAACTGCGGACGAGGTCGTTGTCATTTGCGGCGATTATATCTGCGAAGAAGAAAAGACCACCCTCCATACCTTGCTGAGAAGCTATATGGATGCAGAAAACGAGGCTATCCGCAGCTTTTACCGTGATGACCCGGACTCCGTGTACGTTATCAACACGGAGGATTCCTTTTCCTCCATACTTTGCCGCGACTACAGAGAAGAGCTGAGCAGCTTTATGAACAGCGGACCTGAGGACAGAATAGTTATCACAAAGAGAAGCCTCTCAACGGGGGCTGAGACTGACGTATGCTTTGACAAAAGCAGGCGTATCATGTGGGTACATGACATGGATCGGTTTATCCTTCCCTACACCGCCCTTCGCCTTAACTACCGCTTTACAAGGATGCCCCCCACACCCTTTGAGATCGGAGACGTTGTTCTTCCCACAGGCAAATATAAAACTCAGCCTCTGGTGATAACAGACTTTGACGAGGAAACGGTTTCCGGATATATTTTCACAAAAGGACAGCTGACAGAGACAACAATGTACCGCACCGTAGCTGAGCTGGAATATTACCCCGTTGATGAAGTCCCCGTCCTGAAGGCAGTTTCCGACTACATCAAGGGCAAAACAAAGCTTTACAGCTTTATCAACACCTATCACCGTGCAGCCTTCGCGGAATATATCGCGCAGGACAATGACCGGGAGGGACTCTGAGCCTGACTTGACACAAAAATCAAAAAGCGGAGCACTTTGCTCCGCCGGTTGATTTTTTGATTTTCTCTATACGATAAAGATGAGGCACCCTACGCAACGCGGGTGCCTCAAATCGTTTTTTATGTAATTACTTTTTTGTAGTTTTCTTTGCAGGTGCCTTCTTTGCGGGAGCCTTCTTTGCTGCAGCTTCCTTAGCAGCCTTCTTTTCTGCTGCCTTGGCCTCTTTTTCAAGAGCCTTCAGTGCTGCCTTTTCAGCCGCTCTCTGAGCCTTTTCAGCTTCCTTTGCAGCCTTCTTCTCTGCTGCGATTCTTGCCTTTTCAGCCTCCTTGGCTGCCTTCTTTTCTGCAGCTATTCTTGCCTTTTCTGCTGCGAGGAAGTCTGCATAAAGCTCATCATAGAGAGCCTCGTACTTTCTTGCAGAGGCATTCCAGGAGAAGTCTGTTCTCATGCCGCGCTCAACGATGTTGTTCCAATCCTCCTTGAAATCGTAGAAGATCTTCTCAGCATAGCGGATAGTATCAAGCATATAGTGAGCATTGTAGTCCTCAAAGCTGAAGCCTGTACCTGTCTTTTCGTCAACGTTGTAGTTATCAACAGTATCTCTGAGACCGCCTGTTGCACGAACGATCGGAACAGTACCGTATCTGAGGCTCATCAGCTGGCTGAGGCCGCAGGGCTCAAAGCGGGAGGGCATAAGGAATGCAACACAAGCTGCATAGATCTTATGGGAGAGGGGCTCGGAATAGTAGATATTCGCAGAAACCTTTCCGGGATACTTATCCTGATAGTAGCGGAACATATCCTCGTAGCGCTCCTCGCCTCTGCCGAGGATAACGAGCTGAACTGCATCGCGACAGATATCGTCCATAACGCGGTCGATAAGGTCAAAGCCCTTCTGCTCTGTAAGACGGGAAACGATACCGATGAGCATAACGTTAGGATCCTCTGTAAGACCAAGCTCTCTCTGAAGAGCAAGCTTATTCTTAACCTTTTCCCATCTGAAGTTATCGGCATTGAAGTGGTGCTCGATATTCTTATTGGTCTGGGGATCGAACTCTACGTAGTCGATACCGTTAACGATACCGGAGAGAACGCCGGCCTTTGCACGAAGGAGAGGATCGAGATTTTCGCCGTATTCGGGAGTCTTGATCTCCTCAGCATAGGAATCACTAACAGTTGTAACTCTGTCAGCATAAACGATACCGCCCTTGAGGAGGTTAAGTGCGCCGTATGCCTCAAGCTTGTCGGAGGTGAAGTAATAATCGGAAAGACCTGCAACGTCAGTAAGCATATCCTTGCCGTATACACCCTGGAACTTGAGGTTGTGGATTGTCATGATAGTGCGGATACCGCGGAAGAAAAGATCTCCCTGGAAGCTATCGTTAAGGTATACGGGAACAAGACCGGACTGCCAGTCATGGCAATGGATGATATCGGGGCGGAAGCCGATAATGGGAAGTGCTGAGAGGGCCGCCTTTGAGAAATAGATAAACTTTTCCATATCGCCGCGGATCTCGCCGTAGGGTCTGTCGCCTGCGAAATAGAATTCGTTATCAACGAAATAGAAGGTGATGCCGTCGATCTCAGCTGTGAAGATTCCAACGTGCTGCTTTCTCCATGCCATATCCATCTCAAAGTGAGTGAGATATTTAATCTTATCCTGCCACTGAGGCTTAATGCAGAGATACTTGGGAAGAATAACGCGAACGTCATACTTTTCATTGTTGAAATACTTGGGAAGAGTACCTGCAACGTCAGCAAGACCGCCTGTCTTGATAAAGGGAACAGCCTCACTTGTTACAAAAAGAATCTTTTTTCTTTCCATTGGCAAAACCTACTTTCTGTATTTTAATTTTTATTTTTATAGTCATACTATACTATCTTAATTTTATAGCTTTTTTCGCTGATTGTCAATAAAGTTATCATAAAAAAGGAATTCTTTTAGTATCACCTTGATGCCTTTTTCAAAAACAGTAATGCTTCTTTGGTTGCATTTACAGCATTCAAATGTAAGGCTTTATGACGAGCAAAAATACTGTCCAATACATTGGAATTTCTTATATCCAAAACGTCATAGGCTCGCTCGCAAGCAAGCTTCTTTGCTTGTTCATCACCGTTATGCTCGGCAATAATTATCTCAGTCAAAGAACGGTAGAATATATTTACCCTTCTTTCAGATTCAAATTTATCAGCCATGAGCATTGTATCGTAAAGCTCCTGCAAATAAGGCGTGTGTGAAAATTTAGAACAATGCAATTCCATTCTGACAATCAAATATGCAAAATACGGAGTATATGCGGCACTGTCTCCTGCTATTGAATATGCTGTTTGCAATGCGGATTTTGCTTTTTCATATTCCTCCGCATCACCATATGCCATACCCATATGCTCGTATGCAAATCGCAAATACATATCTCTCTCGGGATGATTTTCGATTCCGTATTCGATCAATTTCAAAGCATCCTCAAAATTCTTTCGTTTTCGCTTTTTGTTTGCTTTTTTTATACGAAGATTATAGGCGGTTATATAACAATGCTGACATCTCAAAATTTTCGGTACACGCTTTAACGATTCTTTAAATTCTTCAAACAATTCATCCGAAAGCCCGTTCTCTGTTATCAACTTTTCAACCTCTGCAATTTTCAATACGATCACCGCCTTTCAAACGTATTCTATCACATAAAGATTTAAAAGTAAAGAATGTAACGGTAAAAGCACCGTAGGGCGGGTCGCTTGCTCCCGCCGCTGCAAACAAAAAGCCAAGATGATACCGAAAGACGAGTAAATTTAAGCGTAGGGGAGCCGCTTGCTGCTCCCGCAAATCTGCACACGAACCAATACCCAATTTGGTGCAGAAGCAAAGGATTGAGTATCACATTGTTGTAGGGACCGGCGTCCCCGACGGTCTCTACAACAATGAAAATCTTTATCGTTCAATTGTGCATAAATGCAATTCATCCAACAACTTAAACCTTCCTTTAAATCCCATTCCACCGCTGATATGTTTACAATAATACAACTATTTGATATACTAAATACAGAAAAGAGATGCGCGTCCTTTTAGAGAAAGGAAGGAATAGAAAATGTTAAGCTTTGGACAGAGACTGAGAATTTTAAGGAAAGAAGCGGGACTTTCGCAAAACGACCTTGCACAGCAGCTTTTCGTGTCTGTACAGTCCGTTTCAAAATGGGAATGTGATAACGCAATGCCCGATATAGGCCAGATCGTCCCCCTTGCCGCCATCCTCGGTGTCACTACGGATTGCCTTCTCGGAGTGGGAACAGACGAAAAGGCCGACAGAAAGAAGTGCTTTGAGAAAATTGAAAATGTGTGGGAAAATTATAACGGAAACAGCTATGAAAACAATGCATTGTTTATGTGCTACGAGATTTTTCGAGATTTTATAAAAAAATATCCTCTTGCGTATGATATGAAACTTGCTTGTGCAGGTCATATATGGAACTTTTTATACAGCAGCATTGACGGAACCCGGTATCAGATTCCCAAAGATGAGGAAAAAGCCTTGTACGATGAAGCGGTCAAGCTTCTCACCTCGATTATTAATCATAGTAACGATCCCGGTTATTTAATGGAAGCAAGAGAGGAACTGGTTTTACTGTATTTGTACAAAAAGGAATATGAAAAGGCGATTTGTGTATCCGAGGAATTGCCTAAAAAATACTCAATCCGTGCAAGACAGCTTTTGGAAATATATGCAAGGCAAAAGGATTTTGAAAAAGCGCTTGAAACGGCAAATGATATATGTGAAAACGATGCGTGGCGTTATCTCGACAGCCTTTTTAATAGAGGGAGACGTATTTCCGTATTCGGTAATGCAAGGAAAAAAGAGGCTCTCGCCGCGTGGTATGATCTTCTTGAAGCCGCAAAATTTAATTACCGAGTTTTCGGTGAAGAATGGGCTTGGAGGTGTATAAAGGATGCGTATATTATGCTTTCAAACGATCATATCGCCATATCCGAATTTGATAAAGCCTTTGAGATAATGAATGATTTTGCGGATTGTCATATTGAGTTTTTCCGTAAAAGAGCGGAGACAACAGATCCTGAAAAGAAGAATCAGATAGAATATTACGAACCACAGTGGTATATGCATCAGTGCTACAATTGGTGCTTTGAAACAGATGATAATATAATTGCTAACGACCCCCGATATAAGGCTTGTTGTGAAAAGCTTGCATCTGCAATAGCAGAATTAAACTCCTGAATACACGCAAAAACTGCCAAAAAAACCTTGGCAGTTTTTTAGAGGTAAATGTTGTTAAATTTGTAGGGGAGGGGTCCTCCCTCCCGATTACAGACGCAACGACTCGCGGTAAATATCGTTTCGTTCTTGTGCAGATGGGCGGGAGCAGCAAGCCACTCCCCTACGACTACGTTTAATGTAAGAGTTCATCTGTGCATCAAATCTTGTTTTGCATCATGTGCTGATATAAGGACGACACAATGGTCGCCCCTACAATTCAAAAAGCGAGGCTCAAAGCCTCGCTTTTTCTTATTCCTCGCAAAGGCCTATGGCCTCCATATATTTTTTCATCTGGTTTTCGCTGGGGTGGTAATCGGGGTGGGAGCAGCAAGGGAGGGTGGGCTCGCTGCCGTCCTCTCCGTAAAAGGGAGAAAGACGGTCGTTTTCGTAAAGCAGGCAATCCTCTTCCCTGTCAAAGTCGGGGATCATATAAGGCTTTCCGCCCTCAAGCACGGAGCGCTGGGCAAGAATTGCAGTTGAGGACATAGCAATTGCCGCTTTCAAATTAAAAGGATGCTCAGGCTCACGGTTTTCCTCAAGGCATTCCAGAAACATACGCGCCGTTATATAATCTCCGCCGCCGTGACCGCTGGACTTTATAATCTCCTCGTCCTTATCGTTCCACTGCGCATCATAGCAATTGATCTCTTCCTTTCCCTCGGGAATTGACCATCTGTTGTATCGCAGCATGATCTTCTCACCCATACCCCTGAGATTCTCGATCTGACCGTTTGTGCCGCAAATTCGGTAGGAATTATGGTGTGCGCCAAAGCCGCAGCAGCCTGTTACTCTGAAAATAGAGCCGTCGTCGTTCTGAGTAGTGATGATAGCCGCTCTGTCACCGACGAACTCAGCTGAGGGAACGTCGTCCTCATGGGGCGCAAATGACGCAAAGGCTGTAACGGTCTTTGGAGTTGCACCTGTGGCACACATAACGGGACCGAGGGAATGGGTGATATAATATGTTCTGGGCAGAAAATGTCTCCAATGCTTGGGATGGTACATGTATACTCTTCTGAAATCATCGTCGTTCATATTGAAGGGATGGTTATACTCACCCTCCGCATAAAGAATCTTTCCGAGAGTGCCCCCGCGGCAAACGCGCTGCATTTCACGGTTGAATACCATCTGAGGATAGTTTTCCGCAAGGAAATATATTGATTTTGTATTCTTATAAGCACGGTAAAGCTCGACACCCTCTGCCATAGTGCCGTTGCTTGTGCACTCGCAGAAAACGTGAAGTCCCTTTTCAAAGCATTTAATTACGTAGGGCGTATGCTGATGGAAAAGGTTTGCGACAATGACCGCATCCATCCCGCAATTTAAAAACTCATCGAAATCTGTGAAGATAGGCACGTCCGCAAGACGCTCAACACCATATTTCAAGCGAGCCTCATCGCAATCGCAAAGAGCAACGATCTCGCAGCCGAGAAGGATAAAATTCTTTGCAAGATCAACGCCTCGTCCTGCACCGAGCACACCTATTTTGTACTTTTTCATAGTTAAACCTCCGTCTGGAAAATGTACATTACAATATCTTTTAATATTATATCACAACAAATTTCAAAAGTAAATTAAAGGAAATAACAAATTCGATAAGAAAATTTATTTATAAAATAAAATCCGAGGTGAAATCACCTCGGATTTGTGGTTATATATTTCGGAATTTATGGATTGCTTTTTGTAATTCGGTTGGCAATTTTGATTTATCGTTAGTTGAAAATACCCCAAGCGGATTGTTACAGGATTCCATTGTATCGTCTTTCACAACTGTAATGTAGTATGTGTTTTCGTCTTTAATATAGCCAACATCTATTTGCATACCATCTTCATAGGTGATAAGCAACATATCTTGGTCATCATCACAGATGATTTGGAGATTTCCGTTAGCCAAAGCTAATCTTTTATATACGTCATACCAATTTTGTTCGTCTGTGGTGTATGCTGTGCATAAAGACATAAACTCTGCAAAATCTTTGTCCGACTTTTCATCTTCTTTTTTGTTCAAAAAATGACGGATAATTAAATAAATAACGGGTAGAATGAGGGGTACCCAAGGGCGAATAATATCTTTCAAGAATATCCAAGGAATTATCAAAAGAATTTCAAGTAAAATATATGCAGAAAGATAGCCTGTAAACTCGTTCCAAGCTTGCCCTGCTTTGCTTTTCTTTTGGTTTTGAAATATATTTTTAGTTTCGCCGTCTAATATTACTTTCCCTGATTTTTCTGTTATATCAGCGATAAAAAATCTACCACCGCTATGTCCTAAACGCTCAAAACCGATTTCTAAAACGTTCGGTTCGTTATTGTAGATAACAATATCTCTATTATATTCTTTTGCTTTAAGGTGTATTGTTTCTTTTAATTCGTCAATCGTTCCATTAAAAACAAATTTCATATTTTCACCGCCTTTGATTTATTATATCACACACCCCCGAAAAAGTAAATCCAAGCAATATAAATCGATGCAAATAAACGCCGAATATTTCTGTTTTTATTGCAAACCCGATTGAATAGGCACACGTAATATGATAAAATAACAGCAATATAATTATGTGATAAAGAGGAGTTAACATGAACTACAGGACAGACCGGTACGGCAATCAGCTTTCCATTCTCGGGTTTGGGTGTATGCGCTTCAAAAACACGCTCGGAAAGATAGATATGGCTGAAACCGAAAAACAGATCATGACCGCCTTTGAAGGCGGTGTCAATTACTTCGATACTGCATATATTTATCCCGGCAGCGAATCGGCACTGGGTGAAATACTGGAAAAGAACGGCATCAGAGA
This sequence comes from Candidatus Avispirillum sp., assembly GCA_045638055.1. Classification (GTDB taxonomy): domain Bacteria; phylum Bacillota; class Clostridia; order Oscillospirales; family CAG-272; genus Avispirillum. The sequence continues at coordinate 18,187 of JAZUAR010000167.1, read as the reverse complement.
TCAGGTCTACATAGCGACAAAGCTGCCTCATTATCTTATAAAAAAGCTGGATGACATTGAAAAAATGTTCACAGAGGAGCTGCGCCGACTTCGCACAGATCACGTAGACTACTACCTGATGCATATGCTTACAGATACCGACACATGGGCGCGCTTAAAAGAACTCGGCATAGAAGAATGGCTGGATGAAAAGAAAAAAAGCGGAGCTATCCGTCAGGTAGGATTCTCATATCACGGAAACTCCGAAGCTTTCTGCTCCCTTTTGGATGCTTACGACTGGGATATGTGCCTCATTCAGTACAATTACATGGATGAGCATTCACAGGCAGGTCGCAAAGGACTCCACTACGCCAATTCCAAGGGCATACCCGTGATGATAATGGAGCCTCTCAGGGGAGGAAAGCTTGTGAGCAAGCTCCCCAAGGAAGCAAAAAGAATCTTTGCGGAATACAAGGTATCCCACACTCCTGCAGGATGGTCTTTCCGTTGGCTCTGGAGCCAGCCTGAGGTAACGGTAGTACTCTCCGGTATGAATTCCGATGAGATGGTCAGGGAGAATATTGCTACCGCATCCTCGGTAAAGGTGGGAGAGATCGGCGAAGAGGAAAAAGCTATGCTGAAAAGAGTGGTGGGGGCTATCAATGCAGGCATGAAGGTGGGCTGTACCGGATGCGGCTACTGTATGCCCTGCCCGAAGGGCGTTGACATCCCCGGAACATTTGCCGCATATAATCGCCGCTATGCCGAGGGCAGATTCTGGTCCTTGGTGGACTACGTGATATGCACTACACTGCGCAAAAATTCAACTGCGGCATCCGTCTGCATCGGCTGCGGAAAATGCGAAAAGCATTGCCCCCAGAACATAGAGATACGAAGCAAGCTGAAGGATGCTAAAAAAGTGCTTGAAACTCCCGTATACCGTGTGGTACGCAGTGCTGTTAAAAAATTCGTACGGTTTTAGTAAGCACTGTTTTTCATTGTTTTTATTCAATTTTTCCGCAAAAATCGGCTGCTTTCAACCTACACATAGCCATAGATATAAAGAAACAGCGGAGTGAAATCACTCCGCTGTTTCTTTTGTATTACATTATACAGCACACGAATTTTCATGTTCAGTCGGTTAATGAACCGGAAGAATAAACCAACAAACCGTTTTCTATTGTTACGCTATCAAGGATATGCTGGATCTCTCCTTCATAATATCTTATAACCTGATTTGCTTCTTTCAAAACCTCGCCAATAGTTTTATTCTCACAATCAATACAACATTTAAGCATTCGTAAAACAGCGTCTGTTCTGTTGGTGGTGGTCACAGTGTTAATGTGTGACTGTTTTTGCCACTGTTTCATATAACAATGCTTATTCTTTATGGTTTGTTTCTTCACGTCTTCTGACAGATCTTTTGTTGCGACGTAACCCGAAACAGTTCCTTCTTCGTTTATTTGTGTTTCAGGGTTGAAATTCTCCCAATTCAAATAAATGTATAAGCCTGATTTTGCCCATTCACAACGGATAAACAAATGAACCGTATCGTTGGGTCGTTCTCCGATTTTATACCATGAGGATTTTTTGAAATTGGTAGTAAATTCGGAATGTCCTTGTCCGTTTATATTTCCGTTATAAATCGAATAATCAGTATCTGTAATCCCCCACAAATCGTTATTAACTCCTGATACAAAAAGAGAATACGGACGTATCCAATATGTCTTATCTGAATAAAGGCTTCTATATAGCAGATTTTTGAGGTTATCAACTGATACAAGAGTGTTGTATTCATTAGCCTGGAATAATATTGCATCCGCAATGCAGTTTAAGGTCTGATCTTGAAAATTCATATTTTTTAATGTTGCCGTATAAAAATCAGACCAATAAATTGCCTTAAAGCAACTGTTTTTCGCCAGCATACCTGTTAAGGTAAAATAATAATATCCAACTGTGCGTTTTTTTGATGAAAATTGCTTCTTGTTAACAGCATTAAGAATACTCTCTTCAGCACTTTTATAGTCCTCTGTTTGCATATAGCCTTCGGACGAAAACATTTTGGATTCTATGACAGCAATCCGGCTATCATCATAAAGTATAATGTCAGGCGTTACTTTTTTTCGATACTTGGTTGGAACATCCAGCACAAAGCTTTCTCTGATGCAATCAAAGTTCTCTTTGTCAAACCCAAAAAAGCTTTTTGCTCTGTTTCGGAATTCGTCATTTTTAAGAAATTCACATAAAGCAAACGTATATTTATCTTCACGTGTTTCCAAATGAAATATCTGAAAAATATCCATTTTAATTCCTCCAACTTAAATTCAACGTTTATCTGATTTTATCACATTTGTCTTAAAAAGTAAATTACTGCAGTACAAATTTTAACTAAGGACAAATAATAGTATCCCTATTTGAAATTTAAGGAGAAATGAATATATGAAAGCAACGTGCATATGTGAAAAGGATTCTTCAGGCAACATTGCCCCCTTTCGACAGTTTTTTCACTGCGATACATAGTGTGGTAGAAAGGTATGGTCACTACCATTGACATTTTCTACAGGCAAGAGTATAATAAGTTTATAAAATTGGTAAGGAGATTATCTTTATGCAAGAAAGCGGAAATTTAAGAATTACATTCGCAAACAATGAACAGGCAACATCAGCATATCCAATAGTTAAAGAAATTCTGGCTGATTATGAATATTGGTCACAAGCATTAAAGTTAGAAGAGAATATTGTTAAAGTAGAATATGATGTACATATGTATACTGTCGATTATCCTGGACTTGTTTTAGAAATTTGCAAAAAAATAGCATTACAAAATGTAAATATCGAATTTGATGTCGAAGCTAATTGTGGTGATGATGAAGGATTCTATTATTGTGATGAAAAAGGACATTTTAAGCAACAGACTTTCTATTTTGAATCAAATACTACAACAATGGATATAGAAGAACCCGATTTTGACGAAATGGATGAAGAGGAAATGGCGGATTGGGATTCGTTTGACAATGCAGAAGAACAAACGGAAACAGTGATTACCAAAGGAAAAGTTCTTGACGGAAAATTGATTTTTGAATAATAGTTTATAGTATAAATCTCCTTGGTTTGCAGATACTAACATCACAAATCTGTAAACACAAGGAGATTTTTATATATGAAAGCCACCGGAATAGTTAGAAAAATTGACGACCTTGGTCGTGTGGTTATACCTAAAGAAATAAGAAGAACAATGCGAATCAGAGAGGGAGACCCGTTACTGACAATATTGACACTTTTCGACAGGTTTTGCTTTGCTATACATAGTGTGGTAGAGAGATAAAAAACAAGTTTAGTGAGCAAGACTTGCTGTCCCGATATACTTGATTTTATGATATAAATGTGATACGATTATAATACTATAAAAAGAAAAGAGGCTGAAATAATGGCAGATTGTTATACTGAACTTATTTTAAAAAATGTTAATCAGGATGAGTTCAAAAAATGGTTTGATAAAAAAGTAGATGAGTTTGTATACTATAGCCCTGCGCAAGATGGTGGTTTTGGCGCAGAAATTGAAGGCGGATACGGTTATTATTTTTGGGAAGCACTCTCTTTTATGATGATTGACAAATTCGAAGGAATTGTTTTTAAGGGCAGTAATCAAGTTGATTTTGGCGACCATCTTGTTAGAACAACATTTGAATGTGATGGAAAAGAAATTGTGCTTGAACGAACTCTTGAATTTCCTGATAGCTATGATGAAGAAGATGATGAATTTTTTGAAGAAGAGTGTGATGAAGAAACAGACGGATGGCGAGAAATTCTTGCAATAGAAAATGATATTCCATATTCGGTAAGATTTTCAGTGGCAGAAGTCATAGCCTGCGCAAAAGCATATACAGAATTAAACAAAAAACTCAAAGATAGTGCTCTTGTTAAATCGGTTTGTGATAAATATAATATATCAACAGAGAAATTAAAACAGTATTCAACTATACTTAATTTTAAGAAAAGATAAACAATTCAACATACATTGAGCTTTATATAAATACGTCGTATAAATCTCCTTGTTTTACAGATACTATCAGTACAGATTTGTAAAGCAAGGAGATTATTATATATTATGAAAGCCACCGGAATAGTTAGAAGAATTGAGGCTCGTGTTATAATAACACAAAAGTGTGATAAGGCCTTATAAACACTGGTTTTTCGGGCGATTTTTAAAGAAAAATTTTTGACGAAAAACAGCACATTTTGACCGATACATAGCAAAAGCGAGGTGAATTTCACCTCGCTTAAATTGTTTTTCAATAAAGAAAAAGCGCGTCACTTGACAAAATCAGACTATTGTGATAGTATAGACTATAGAAATAGTCTGCGGAGGATTTGTTATGAAAGAAAAGCTTTTTGACAGTGAAGCCAAAGTGATGGAAATTATATGGGAGAAAAGCCCTATTTCTGCAAAGGACATTAGTTTAATTGCCGCCGATACAATTGGATGGAATAAAAACACTACCTATACTGTAATAAAAAAGCTTGAAGCAAAAGGATTTATTCGACGTGAAGATCCCGGATTTATTTGCACTCCTCTTGTATCGCAAAACGAAATGCAAAAGGTGGAAGTTACTTCACTTGTGAAAAAGGTGTTTGGCGGCTCTCGCAAAGCTTTATTTTCGGCACTGCTTGAAGACGAGCCTTTGTCTGAAGAAGAACTCAATGAGTTGCGTAAACTCATTGATAATAGGTGATGCTTATGCTGCAAGAAGTGTTTTATTGGATATTCAATATGAGCATCACTGCCGCCTTAACCGGCGTGATCATTATGATTGTCAGACAAATCAAGAAGATTCCGAGAAGGCTAACGACTTTTCTCTGGATAATTCCTTTCCTTAGAATGACTTTTCCCATTGGGCTTAATAGTCCTTATGGACTGATGTCATTATTATCCAAACTAACCACAAAGACTATCGTTGTGTATCAACCTATTGATGATATCGCTTTTTCGATGACGAATAGTGTTATGGCAGCGGATACTTATTTCCCAATCACATATAAAGTCAATATACTCGAAGATATTTTTAGTGTAGCATCGATTGTGTGGATTATTGTTTCGCTGTCGATTCTTCTGATGTTGGCAGTTACATATTTTACTACGGTTTATGAAATCAAGGACTCTACTCACCTAAGGGATAACATCTTCCTATCGGAGAAAATAGTATCTCCTGCTGTATATGGCATTATAAAACCAAAAATCATTTTGCCTGCCTCTTACAAAGAAAGAGATGTTGAGTTAATTATATTGCACGAAAAAACACACATACGCAGTTTGGATAATCTGTGGCGAATCATAGCATTTGTAATCGTTGCAATACATTGGTTTAATCCGCTTAGTTGGTTGTTCTTAAAAGGATTTCTTACCGATCTTGAACTCTCTTGCGATGAACGTGTTATTACAAAAATCGGATATGACCGTGCAAAAGATTATGCATCATCATTATTAGAAAGCAAACAAGGCGCAACGGTATTTGCATCTGCTTTTGGAGGTGCAAAAATACGTACACGAATTGAGAACATACTGTCTTTCAAGAGGTTGACTTGGCTTTCTCTAACGGTATTCATTGCGTTGATTGGAGCGATTTTCTATGTCCTGTTAACAAATGCTGGATGAAAGGAGAATGAATATGAAAAACAAACAGTTTAATCGATATTATCTATTTTCGTGTCTCGGTGTTTTAATGGCATCGTATTATCCGTTATCAATGGGTGTTCGTGTGGTTACTGATATGCTTGTTAACGGAACTGTGATGAAGGAGAACTATCCCAAATACATTATTCCGTATACACCGATAAGTGTTGCTATCATAATCGGTGTCCTCTTAATACCACTATTTATCAGATTCTTTAAGAAATTCGCATTTGCCGGCGGAGGTCTTTCTGCAATCGGAGTTTTCTTTGGCTTGGAATTGTTGTTTGAACAGAAAGTCGTAGTATCTACTGCTGAAACTGTCACAAAGCTCGAGGACTGGCAGATGTTTATGTGTTATGTCCCTCCGGAAGGTTGGGGTGAAACCGTAACCACATACAAGACACAAACAGCAGTCGATATCTTGATGGGGGACTATAACCCTGCGTTTAAACTCCACTTTTACATTATTTCTGTTTTGCTGATTATTACTATCTTGAACTGTTTGTATGGTTTTGGTCAAATGATAAAGAACGGCGATAAAAAGCGTTGCAAATCTTTGATCCTGCAGTCGATTTGTTCAGTTGTATTCCTCGGACTCTGTATACTCGCTTGCTTTACGGCTTTTTGGAGAGATGGAAGTATTCAGGTATCCCCTTTGTCTGCAGTGTTAATGACGGTGTTCTTTGCCTTGTTTGGTGTAACCGCTGGCGTATTTGTTGGCTCGTTCCTTTTGGAAAAGCGAAAACTCATATCAGTTTGGATTCCTGCAATTTCTGCATCCGTAATGACATTGCTGATGTATATTGGTGAAATGATTCTTCTCAACGGGCATTTATATATCCTGGGTTCAGGATTCTTGTTTGAGAGTGTGCCTGGAATCGTCCTTGCTCCTATGGATATAATAATTGTTTTTGCATCTGGATTGACTAATTTTATTATTTGTTATTTTTTAAATTATAAAAAACGACTTGAAACATAATTACGGTATATTTCTTCTCAATTTACAGATACTAACATCACAATTTGTAAATTAAGGAGATGTTTATATATGAAAGCAACAGGTATTGTAAGACGCATAGATGACCTCGGTCGTGTGGTTATACCTAAAGAAATAAGAAGAACTATGCGCATCCGTGAGGGTGACCCTCTGCTGACAACATTGACACCAATCGACAGGTTTTGTATTGCAATACATAGTGTAGTGGAGAGATATAAAGAAACAGCGGAGTGAAATTCACTCCGCTGATTTGCTGTTTAATCATTTGGCTCGGTTTGGACCAAGGTAATAATACCATCTTTACAACAGCACCAAATATCATCGTGCATTTTACTGATTTTTTCATACTCTTCTGGGAGCAAAAACACTTCCTTTGAAGAATACAGACCATAAATAAACTTTCTTTCGTATTTCTTTCCGTTGTGTTCGAAATAACTACGAGGATGGCCTGTCAGTTCAGTGTATTGAGACGTTGCAACTGCTGTAACGTCGTTTATGTCTGGTCTTTCGATGATAGCAAATCTTTGTTTGGAAAGCCACGGGTAAACAAGTTCGCCATTTCTATTAATATAATACTGCCTGAAATCGCTTTCGCCGTATTCTCCATCTCTTTCCCACACAAGAATATGGTTGTCATCGGTGATGGAAACGTCGCTAAATCTTGGTTCAATTAGAACCCTTCGCTCTTTTGTGTCGTAAAGACCAATTAGTGCATCGTCATCATTATCACGAGAAAACTCCAAATAGCGGTCATTATAATCGTAATAAGAAATATATGGAAATCTCGTATCGGGAATTTCATTTCCTTTAAGGTCAATTAAATGGTAAAAATTATCGGTAATTTTAGTAACTACGGCCACACCATATTTGTTGAACGGGCGGGCTTCATCATATTGAAAACCAATTATGGTTTGCCCGTTTCCGTCAATATATCCGCAATGATTTTCGTAATATCTTTTGCCCTCTGGGGTTCTATACCAAGTTCTATTGAGATTTACCGAAGCAAGACCACAGGTAAACTCGTGAGCATAAGCATATTGCGGTTCAATCACAAATTCTCCAGCCTGGTTTTTAAACCCATAATTGCCGAAAACATCATCAATTTCGCATTCAGGCTCCACGGTAGTTTCGGATATTAACGGTTCTGGCAACCCTTCGTAATCCATCCAATATTGATACCAACAGTCATCATCGTCTTCGTTTTTCATTTTATGAAATGCTTCTTCATCAGGCACTTCGTTGCCGTTGATATCAAAATAAGCATTATCAATACAGAAAATTATTCTTTCTTTATCTACGACATAACAAGATTTGCCTTGTTTTGAAAATAAAATTTTCATAAAATCCCCCCGATAAGAGTCTAACGTATTAACTGTCCTATAAAACTGACTTTGCATAAACATTATATCATATTTGATTTACAAAGTAAATCTCCGCAGTATAAATCCCCTAAAATCACAAATACTAACATCACGGTTTGAAAAACGTAGGGGCGAGCATTGCTCGTCCGCAATAAAAGCTGAACGGACGACCGATGGTCGCCCCTACAGGTTAGATGTAATTTACAAAGGAGATTCATATATGAAAGCAACAGGAATTGTCCGTAGAATAGATGACCTCGGCAGAGTTGTTATCCCTAAAGAAATAAGAAGAACTATGCGCATCCGTGAGGGTGACCCCTTGGAGATATACACCGATCGGGACGGGGAGGTTATTTTTAAGAAGTATTCTCCCATCGGGGAGATATCCCAGTTTGCCGCCCAGTATGCGGAAACTCTCAACAAGACCTGCTCTCTTGCCGTTGTTATCTGCGACAGGGATACGGTCATAGCATCAGCGGGGCTTCCCAAAAGGGAGTACACCGACAGAAAGCTCTCAAAGGAGCTTGAGGAGATCATCGAGAGTCGCGCCCTTTTTACTGCTGTGAATGAGGAAATACCTGTCGTTGAGGGCGGTCAGCACTACGTCAGCTGTGCTATGCCCATCATCTCAGGCGGTGACATCACAGGATGCGTCGCCTCCGTCAGAACAGGGGATTTCCCCACCCTTCAGCCCGGTCTTGAGGCAAAGCTTATTCAGACCGCCGCAGGATTCTTCGGCAGACAGCTGGAGGAATAACGATCGATCGCCGTAGGGGAGCTGCTTGCCGCTCCCGCCGTATCTGCACAAGAGTCGGACATCAAACATAGGTGTTCTTAATTTGATGCTATTGTTCAGAAAAGCGGGAGCAGCAAGCAGCTCCCCTACAATTATGTTTAGCGAAATCGTTTGTTTGTGCATCAAATTTCCTTTCGGTTAACGTTCAGATTTAGACAAGTCTCCCCTTCTCAGCGCATAGAGCTGTGAAGGGGAGGGGGACCGCTTGCGGTGGAAGGGTTGTCACATCAGCACGAGAACCAAACTTGATTATTTCGTGCACTGTTAAATAATAGCTTAACTATACTTTTTAGATATCTCTTGTGCAGACGGGCGGGCTGATCGTAGGAATGGAACATTCCTACCAGCATCAGCCCCTACGAAATAACAATATCGTTTCAGCTTGCTAAAGGAGCGGGTCGGCTCTTCCATATTTTCTTTCCCATTCTTATATTGCTCTTGAAAATAAGAGAATTTTGAGTTATAATATAAAAAAATCCCGAAAGGAACTTATTATGAGCAATCTTCACGTTATAGATCATCCCCTTATCACACATAAGCTTTCCATTATGCGTGACAAAAACACAGGCAGCAAGGACTTCCGTCAGCTTCTTGACGAGATCTCCATGCTTATGGGCTATGAGATCACCCGCGACCTCCCTCTCGAGGATATTGAGATCGAAACTCCCGTTACAAAGATGGTAGCAAAGCAGGTTTCCGGCAGAAAGCTTGCTATCGTTCCCATTCTCAGAGCAGGTCTCGGTATGGTTGACGGTCTTCTCGCTCTCGTTCCCGTTGCAAAGGTTGGACACATCGGTCTTTACCGTGACCCCGATACTCACCTCCCCGTTGAGTATTACTCCAAGCTCCCCGCTGACATCGAGGACCGCTTCGTTATCGTTGTTGACCCCATGCTCGCAACAGGCGGCAGCGCTTCCGACGCTATCTCCATGCTCAAGGCAAAGGGCTGCAAGCAGATTCGCCTTATGTGTCTCGTTGGCGCTCCCGAGGGTGCTGAGAAGGTTATGGCTGACCATCCCGACGTTGATATCTACATCGCAGCTATGGATGAAAAGCTTAACGATCACAAGTACATCGTTCCCGGTCTCGGCGATGCAGGCGACAGAATCTTCGGTACAAAATAAACTGACAAGGGGACAGTCACCCGACTGTCCCCGCTTTTAATAATATGCTTAAATTCGTACTTAACAAAAACGATTCAGGTCAGCGACTGGACAAGTTTCTGACGAAAACTCTCAAGGGTATTCCCATGTCTCTTATGTACAAGTACATAAGAAAAAAGAGAGTCAAGGTAAACGGCAAGCGCGCCAAGGAAAATCAGATGCTTGAGGCGGGTGACGTAATTGAGCTTTACATCCCCGATGAGTTTTCAAAAACTGAGGCAGACACCTCAGAATACGACAAAATAAAGGCATCCCCCGTTGTAGTATATGAAGATGAAAATCTCATTATCTGCGACAAGCGTGCAGGTATGCTCTCTCATACGGGAGACAAGGGAGAAAACGGCGCTGCGGCTATTGCCGAGCGAGATACTCTCATTTTCCTTATCCGTGCTTATCTTTACAAGAAGGGCGAGTACGACCCCTCCGACGAGGCTTCCTTTGCCCCTGCCCTTGCTAACCGTCTTGACCGAAACACGGGCGGTCTTGTTATTGCCGCCAAAAATGCAGAGGCTCTCCGCGAGATAAACAGACTTATCCGTGACGGCTGTGTTGACAAGCGCTATCTTTGCGCAGTTCACGGAAAGCCTGCCCCCGCAAAGGCTACTCTCCGCGGCTTCCTTTTCAAGAACGCGAAAACAAAGATGGTTACAGTATACGATGCACCGAGACAGGGTGCAAAGGAGATAATCACCTCCTACAAAACTGAAAAATACTCAAAGGAAAAGGATCTCTCCCTCCTTGAGGTTCACCTTGAAACAGGCAGAACTCATCAGATCAGAGCTCATCTTGCCTCCATCGGTCACCCCCTTCTCGGAGAGGGCAAATACGGTCAGAACCGCGCCGACCGCGCACTTGGCTACAAGTATCAGGCGCTCTACTCCTACCGCCTCTCCATTTCCGTTTCGGAGGGTCCCCTTTCCTATCTTAACGGAAAGGTATTTGAGGCTGACAGAAAGAATATTCCCTTCCTTTCCCTTTTCTGAGGTCATTATGGAAAAATCAAAAAATAAAGCATGGGGCGCCATTATCGGCTTTTTTATATATGCCGCATCAGGCGCACTTTGCGCACTTCCCCTTCTTATCCCTTCTCTGTGGATAATCGGGTGGATCGCTCCCGCTACAGTTTTATTTTGCGAGATTTGCCAAAAAAGAGAAAAAGACTCATACATTCGCGCATATCTGCGGGGTATGAGCTTTTTCTGGTTTTTCGGAGCAGTTGTTTTTTATTGGTTTTCAGAGCTTTATCCTCTTGATTTCCTCGGATTTGACAAAACGTCTGCTCTTATCACGGTCATTCTCGCAACCTGCGGCATCCCTCTTTTGCAGAGCTTTGGCTCTTCTCTTATTTTTGTTATCCTCTGCTTTGTAAGGAAAAGAGGTTTTTGTGAAAGCCACCCTTATCTATCCTCCCTTTTGAGCGCATCCCTTTTTGTCATCGCTGAGTTTTCAAACACTCTTACCTGGGCAGGTGTGCCCTGGGGCAGATTTGCCGTGGGACAGACAGGGTTTCTCCCCATCGTTCAGTCCGCCTCCCTTTTCGGCAGCTATTTTATAACCTTTATAATGGTTTTCGTAGCATCACTCCTTGCACTCTCTGTAAGATCTGCCGTTACTAAGGAGCGAAAAAAGGCAATTGTTTTTGCTTCCCTTGCTCTTATTGTCTTTCTTTCAAACCTTATTTTCGGCGCTGTCCGAATGGCACTTCCCGAAAATTACAAAGAAAAGACTACAGTTGCGGCAATTCAGGGAAACATCCGCTTTGAGGACAAATGGGCTGACAAAGAGGGCTACACAATGGAGGTCTATGACAAGCTGACTTTGGATGCGGCAAACAGCGGCGCTGCCCTTATTTTATGGCCCGAAACTGCCATTCCCTACGACTATTCCTACAACTACCGTATGAACGTTTTTTACGAGGATCTTGCAGAGAGAACCGATTGCGAGATAATCGTTACCGCCTTTGAGTCTGAGGGGGCTGAGCTTTACAATACTGCCCGCCTGCTCTCCGATGACGGCAAGGTTTCCGATACGGTCTACAAAAAGCGCCATCTCGTTCCCTTCGGAGAATATACTCCCCTTGAGGATTTCATTGCCACAGTATTCCCACCGCTTGCAGAAATGTCTGCAATAGAGTCCCCACTCTCCCCCGGTGAGAGTACGGCAATTATGGAAACTGAGGGCGGCAAGGTTGGTTGCCTTATATGCTTTGACTCCATATACGAGACTCTCGCCCTTGAAAGCGTTTCCGATGGGGCTGAGCTTCTCTGCATTTCAACAAACGATTCCTGGTTTTCCGGAAGCTCCGCTCTCAGACAGCACAACGCCCAGGCACAGCTGCGAGCTATTGAAAACAACCGCTATATTTTGCGAAGCGCAAACACAGGTATTTCAAGCATTATCTCCCCGAAGGGCGAGATAATCGACTCTGTGGGTGACAGCGAGGAGGGCTATGCAATAGGGGACGTTGCCTTTATTCAGGAGAGGTCCCTCTATTCGCTCACAGGAAACCTTACCGTTATTCTTTCAGGCGCATTTATCCTTTTTTGCACAGTGCTTGCATTTATTGAAAACAAGAAAAGAGACAAGAAATGACTATTGTCATAACTAAAGAACAAAGCGACATTCAGATAAAGGACTTTCTCCGAAAGGAGCTTGGCTTTTCCGGAGGTCTTATAAAAAAGCTGAAGGCACGTGAGGACGGAATCAACGTTAACGGCTCTCACGTCACGGTCCGTTATATTCTTAAGGAGGGAGACGTTCTCTCCCTTGCGGATGAGGACCGCGAGGAGGATACCTCACCTTATATCATCCCCGTTGATATTCCCCTCGGGATCGCATATGAGGACTCGGACGTTACGGTTGCCGACAAACCCCACGCAATGCCTGCCCATCCCTCCTTCAGCCACAGGGACGATACCGTTGCAAATGCCCTTGCCTTTCGCTACGGTCATCCCTACGTTTTTCGCCCCGTTAACCGACTTGACGGTGACACAAGCGGTCTTATGATCACGGCAAACAGTCATCTTGCCGCCCACAAGCTTGGTCGCGCCATGATAGACGGAAAGATCGGCAAGATGTATATTGCCATCCTCTCAAAGGCCCCCGCGGAGGAATACGGCATAATCGACCTTCATATGAAGCGATGCGCAGAAAGCATCATCACAAGAAGAGTTGCATCTCCCGACGAGGAGGGCGCACGCCGAGCAGTTACAGTTTACAAAAAGATATACACCGATGAAAAAACGGGAGAATGCGCAGTTATTGCTTCCCCCGTTACGGGAAGAACTCATCAGCTGAGAGTTCATTTTTCTGCTATCGGCTGTCCTCTCATCGGAGATTATCTTTACGGAATTGAGGAGGAGCGGATAAAGCGCCATGCTCTTCACGCGGCATATTCCTCATTCCCCCATCCCAAAAGCGGAGAGACAGTTCACGTCTATTCTCCCCTTGCCCCCGATATCCGATCTCTTATCGGCGAGGAGGCAGCAGTATTTTGCGAAAATGCCCTGAAGGAAGAAACAGAGGGACACCTGAAAGAGCTGTATGACGAAATGAAAAGAAACGTCAACGAAAAATAAGGATTCATTATGGAAAACAAAAAGGAAAAGAAAATATTCCCGATCCATCCCGCAGCCTTGGTAATTTTATTACTGGGGCTTTTCGGCGCTTTGGTCCAGCTTTTCTGCCTTTTCTTTCCGGCCTTTGCAGATTTCATAAACGATTATCTCGGCGCTGCCCTTCGCTTTATTCTCGCAAAGTTTTTTGACTTTATCCCCTTTTCCTTTATGGAGTTTCTCCTTTACAGCTCACCTGTATGGATCTTTGTGACAGCATATCTTGCAATAAAGGTTGCCCGCAAGGGAAAAATCTATATTGTCCGCGCAATCAGCGCAGTCCTTTCCGTTGCCGCTCTCATTTACTTTCTTTTTGCCGTTGGCTTTGCTCCCGGATACCGCACACCTCCCCTTTCTGAAAAGATCGATCTCTGCGAGAGAGAGGTATCTGCCGCAGAGCTTTACGAAACCACCCTTATCGTTCTTGAGGAACTGAACGAAGTTTCAGAGAGGGTTGAATATAATATAGACGGCTCCTCGTCCATGCCCTTTGATCTTTATGAGCTTTCCGACGACCTTTCGGATTGCTACGAAAGTGTATCCGACAAATACGGCTTTCTCACAACCTTTTCTTCTAACATCAAGCCTCTCATCATAAGCCCGCTTATGACCTATACTCATATTTCGGGAATCTACTCCTTTTTCACCGGAGAGGCAAATCTCAACACAAATTACCCCGATTTTGTAAACGTTTACACCACCGCCCACGAAATGGCTCATCAGCGGGGCATCTCCCGTGAGGATGAGGCAAACTTCACGGCATTTCTCGTTTGCATTGAATCAGAAAACGATTACGTCCGTTACGCGGCATATCTCAATATGTTTGAATATCTTTCAAACGCGCTCTACTCTGCCGACCGCACCCTCTGGCAGGATGCTTATTCCCGCCTTTCAAAAAAGGCGTCAGGAGAGCTTTCGGCATATTCCCGCTTCTTTGATAAATACCGCGACAGCCAGGCATCCGAGGTGACGGATACTCTCAATAACGCATATCTTGAAAGTCAGGGCACTGCGGGAGTGAAAAGCTACGGAATGGTTGTTGACCTTGCAGTTTCTTATTTTCTTGACTGACAACTAAAGACTTTTTTGAATAAATTGATAATAAAACAACTCGCAGTATATTACATATATTCAACAAACCAATCATATCTTCGTGGTATGAATTGCACAAGTTTTTTATTATTATGAAAAAAAAGGCAAAAACCACTTCCCATTTCAAGATAAATCTGTTATAATGTATGAGATTATGGGATGCTATGCCCATATTTCATGTTCTTTTATTTGACTTTTTGCCGATTTGCGGCGTCTATATACTGCAGATGAGCTATTTTTTCTCATCATTATTACCTTTTTTGAAAGGAATCAACCATTTATGGATAAAATAGTAGTTAGAGGAGGAGCAAGCCTTCACGGCAGTGTTGAGATCAGCGGAATGAAAAACGCCGCTCTTCCCATCATCTATGCCTGCGTGCTCGTTGAAGATAAATGCGTTATCGAAAACGTTCCCGACGTTCGCGACGTTGCCCTTTCACTCAGAATCCTTGAGGATATGGGTGCTACGGTGAACCGTATCGATAAGAATACTGTTGAGATCGACTGCACAAACGTAAAATACGGCACCTCAAAGGCTGAACTTGTTCAGAAGATCCGCGCTTCCTACTACCTTCTCGGAAGTGAGTTCGGTCGCTTCGGCAAGGCAGACGTTGCTTATCCCGGCGGATGCGACTTCGGAGGCAGACCTATCGACCAGCATATCAAGGGCTTTGAGCTTCTCGGCGGTACAGTTGTTGCAGACTGCGACCACGTTGAGATCGACTCCGATCACGGCCCTGTAGGAACCAGCATCTTCTTTGACATCGTTACTGTTGGTGCAACCATCAACGTAATGCTTGCGGCAGCTCTTGCCGAGGGCACAACCATCATTGAAAACGCGGCTCGCGAGCCTCATATAGTTGACCTTGCAAACTTCCTCAACACCTGCGGTGCACGTATCAGCGGTGCAGGTACGGACGTTATCAAGATCAAGGGAGTTAACTCCCTCCACGGATGCACATATGCCATCATCCCCGATATGATCGAGGCAGGCACATATATGATCGCCGCTGCAGCAACAGGCGGCTGCATCCACGTCACAAACGTTATCCCCAAGCACCTTGAGTGCATTTCCTCAAAGCTTGAGGAAACAGGCGCTACCGTTGACGAATACGATGATTCTGTAGTCGTTACAGGCAGACCTGCAATCAGAAAGGCAAACGTTAAAACTCATCCCTACCCCGGATTCCCCACAGATATGCAGCCCCAGATGGCAGTTCTTCTCTGTATGGCAAACGGTGTAAGCTACGTTTCCGAGGGTGTATACGAAAAGCGCTTCCGCTACGTTGACGAGCTTATAAAGATGGGCGCATCCATTCAGGTTGACGGCAGAACTGCAGTTATCGAGGGCGGCAAGCCCCTGCACGGAGCTGACGTTGTTGCAACTGACCTTAGAGCGGGTGTTTCTATGATCATTGCGGCTCTCTGCGCTGAGGGAACTACCGAGATCTCTCAGATCCACCTTATCGAGCGAGGCTACGACGACGTTGTAGGAAAGCTTCGCAGCATGGGCGCTGACATTGAAAAGGTCAGCTATCCCGACTGATTTTAAAAACCATTTTTTAAAAGGAGAATATAACAATGGAAGTTACCAAGGATACTATTATCGGCGATGTTCTCGATTTCGACATCGACACAGCTCAGTTCTTCTTCGAGATCGGCATGCACTGTCTCGGCTGCCCTCACTCCAGAGGCGAGAGCATTGAGGCTGCTTGCGAGGTACACGGCACAGACTGCGACGAGCTCATTGCAAAGATCAACGCATTTCTTGCATCCAAGAACTAATTAACAAAATCGGGCAGTCTCTTTAGTGCAGACAGCCCGATTTATTTTTAATTGATCATGACTGAAAAAAATATACCTATTCTTGACAGCCGCCTCTCTCTGGCGGCAAGCTTTGTCCGCGAGGGTGCCGTTGTTGCCGATATCGGAACAGACCACGCATACCTCCCCATATATCTTCTGATGACGGGCAAGGCAAAGGCGGCAATCGCCGCTGATATTAACGAGGGTCCCCTTGAGCGTGCACGAATCAACTGCGCCCGATACGGTATTGGCGAGGGTATCACATTCTGCCTTGCAGACGGACTTTCAACACTTCCACTCGGGGAGCTTTCCGTTTCCGATATCGTCATCTGCGGAATGGGAGGCGAGCTTATTGCATCTATACTCGCAGCCTCCGATTACGTAAAAAATCCCGCAGTGCGACTCATCCTTCAGCCTATGTCCCACCCCGAAAAGCTGAGAGAATATCTTGCAAAAGAGGGATTCAAAACTGTTGACGGCATGATGGCAAAGGCACAGGACAAGCTTTATCAGTGCATCGTTTGCGAGTATGACGGAGTTGAACGCACACTCTCCCCCGCCGCCCTTGAGCTTGGCGAGGAAAACATCAATGGAGAGCATACTCCCGTATTTATGGAAACTCTCGAAAACCTCATAAAAAAGACAGAGCGAGCAATCGAAGGAAGAACAAAGGGCGGCCTTGACAATACCGAGCTTCTTTTGCTTCTTTCTGAGCTTAACGAAATCAAAGGATAAGACAATGACTGTAATTGAATTTTATAATAAGCTCTCAGAGCTTTATCCTACCTCCCTTTCCTCAAGCTGGGATAATGACGGACTTATGTGCTGCCCCGATATAAATGCCCCTGTAAAGCGCGTTCTTGTTGCACTTGATGCAACAGAGGGCGCCCTCAGCTATGCCGAGGAGGGCGGCTTTGACCTCGTACTCACCCATCATCCCCTTATCTTCAAGGGACTGAAGGCGCTCAACGAGCTTGACGTTGTGGGCAGACGAGTTCTCCGTGCTATGAAGGCAGGCATTTCCGTTATCTCCCTTCACACCCGCCTTGACGCAGGCGAGGGCGGAGTTAACGATACTCTCGCTTCCCTTCTCGGGCTTTCCGATATCGAGGTCTTCGGCGACAGCGATAATCCCACTCTTGGAAGAATCGGCACCACCACCCTTTGCGATGCCGCAGATTTTGCCGCAAAGATCAAGGAGGCAACAGGCGTTCCCTCGGTTATGGCATACGTTTGCCGCCCTGTAGGTCGTGTTGCAGTAGTAGGCGGTGGCGGCGGTGACCTTATCGGAGACGCCAAGAGAGCCGGTGCAGATACTCTTGTTACAGGAGAATCAAGCTACAACAGAAGCCTTGACGCAGGAGAGGATAATTTCAACGTATTTATCGCGGGCCACTATTATACCGAGGCTCCCGTTATGAATATTCTGAAGAGCCTTGCAGAGAATATCGCAGGGGCAGAAACTGCGCTTTATACCAACGCCCCCGAGACGTTCTTCTGATAAATAATGAATAATTACGATTGAAATCCGCCCTCGGGCGGATTTCTTCTTTGTTAAATTCGGGTTTATCGGTGAGTTGCCTTTCCCTCGAGGGGAAGGTGGCACCTGAAAGGTGACGGATGAGGTGTAGGCAACGTAAGTTGCCGTTATGCTGCGTAGCAGCTTGATCTTTTTCTTGCTTCGCAAGACCCACGCCGCTTCTCATAG
>JAZUAR010000166.1:0-8241 GCA_045638055.1 Candidatus Avispirillum sp. | reverse complement strand
AATCCTCTTTATGAGGATCATGAAGTATTCAGCAATGCTGAATATGAAGTAAATCAAATCCCTTAAAGGATTTGATTTATTAAAAATGCCCCTTTCGGGGCATTTTTTAAATTTCTCCGCAAAGGCGGGCTGTGAGGAATCTCTTGAACTTTTCCTTATCGCCCCACTTGAGAGCTACGGTCATTTCCTTACCGCGCTCAGGGTCGATGAGTGTCTGTGAGTTATCGTTTGCATAAATGGGAAGAGTCTCATACTTGAGATTTTCCTTTGTGAAGCAAGCATATACGCCAACAGTATCAAAGAGGGCGCTTGAGCCGCCGCCGTTATTCCACTCGATCTCCTTTGCCCAGATATCTACGTTCTCGCAAAGAGCCTTGATGATGGGGTCCTTATCAGCGCAGGCACGGATCTTTCCGAATGCCTCTGCATCAAGGAAAAGGTTACCCGTTACGTCAAGAGGAAGAAGCTCAACGGGAAGATCGGAATTTACAAGAGCCGCATTCCAGGAGTCCTTATCGCACTTTACGTTCCAGTCAGATCCAAGGGGAGGATACCAGCCAACGCAATGGCCGTTATAAATTACGCCGCCGATTGCGATAACCTTACACTTCTTTGCAATACGGGGGTCAATAGCATATGCATCCGCAAGGTTTGTAGAAGCACCGATAACGAGAACGGTGATCTCCTCATCGGAATCCATAATATAGTCAACGATCGCCTGTGCAGCATTGTCCTTATAATTGGGATAGCTTGCAAGGTCGAAATCGCCGATCCAGCTTTCCTGATAGCGGGGGTCCATATCAGTAGCCTTACCCTTTGCTACGATGATATCATCTCTTCCGCATACTGTGAGGAATTTTGCCGCAAGACGAGCCTGATACTCAGTGCCGAATCCGTTTACACTGACCATCTTAATATCGATCTCAGGGCTTTTGAGCGCCATGGCAAGTGCCCAGGTATCGTCGATATCGCTTCCGATATCTGTATCAAAAATTACGGGGATTGATTTGATCATAATTTCAAAGTCCTTCCATATAATATATTATTTATATTCTACCACACCATTTCAGAAATGTACAGTCGTTTTTCATTTTTATCGTGATTTTTTATAAAAAGCATTGACAATTAGTACCCATTGTGCTAAAATACCACCAAAGCAATGATAGGGATCACGCTTCGGCCCTTTGGCTTTCAGAGATGTGTCGGTCGGTGCAAGACACAAGCCACAGAGAAGCTACTCCCCCTTGAGCTGTCGGCTGAACTAACAGTAGGCTTGACCGGTTTCCTCCGTTATCATAGGATAGGATATGTAGTATCCCAAAGTGGGCTTTATGCCAATAAGAGTGGTACCGCGGAAGCTATGCTTTCGTCTCTTGCAAATTCTGTGCAGGAGCGAAGGCCTTTTTTATTTCTCCTGCAAATACCACCACAAAAGAAAGGTTCCCTGTTATGAAACTCGCATTTTCCACCCTCGGTTGTCCCGACTTCTCCTGGTCCGATATTTATGCAATGGCAAAAGACTTCGGCTTTCAGGGCTTTGAGCTTCGCGGTCTCGGCGACAACATCTTCTCCGTACACGCTGAGCCCTTCAGCGCTTCCAACATTGACACAACAGTAGCTAAGCTCAGAAAGCTGAATCTTGAGATCCCCTGCCTTTCTTCAGGCTGTGCTCTCCGCTTCGAGGACAAGAGAGATGCTACCGTTAGTGAGCTTTCCGAATATATCGCTCTGGCTTCACGCCTTGGCGCATCATATATAAGAATCCTCGGTGACCTTACTGCCGAGCCTACCACTGATTTTGATGACAGCATCGTTATTGAAACATTGAAGATCCTTGCTCCCGTTGCAGAAAAGGCAGGAGTTACCCTTCTCGTTGAGACAAACGGTGTTTACACTGATACAGCCCGTCTTGCAAACGTGCTCAACACAGTTGCAAGCGACAACGTTGCAGCACTTTGGGACGTTCATCACCCCTACCGCTTTGCAGGCGAGTCTGCGGCAAAGACTGTTGAGAATCTCGGTGCATACATTAAGTATACCCACATCAAGGACTCCGTTATGAACGGCGATGTCGTTGAATACAGAATGATGGGTGAGGGCGATCTTCCCATTGAGGACTTCATGAGAGCGCTTCGCTCCATCAACTATGAGGGCTACGTTTCTCTCGAGTGGCTTAAGAAGTACATGCCCGATCTCCAGAGCCCCGGTATCGTATTCCCCCACTTTGTAAACTACATGAGCCAGTTCCAGGGCTTCACAAAGGCTACAGGCAGACTTCAGACATCAAACGACGGCAAGGGTCAGTACATCTGGCCGAAGGAAACACTTATCGACTACACATTCCCCCAGATACTCGACCGAGTTTGCGAGGAATTCCCCGATCAGTACGCCTTCCGCTACACAACTCTTGACTACACAAGAACATACCCCGAGTTCCGCGACGACGTTGACAACTTTGCCCGCTCTCTTATCGCCATGGGTGTAAAGCCCGGCGATCACGTTGCTATCTGGGCAACCAACATCCCCGCATGGTACATCACCTTCTGGGCAACTGTTAAGATCGGCGCTGTTCTCGTTACAGTTAATACAGCATACAAGATTCACGAGCTTGAGTATCTGCTCCGTCAGTCCGACACACATACTCTCGTTATGTGCGATTCTTACAAGGATTCCGACTACGTAAAGATCGTAAACGATCTTCTCCCCGAGCTTAAGGATGCAAAGAAGGGTCAGCCTCTCCATTTCAGAAAGCTTCCCTTCCTCAGAAACATCATCACCTGTGAGTCTACTCAGCCCGGCTGCTGGAACTGGGATGATGCTCTCAAGGCAGGCGAATCCGTTCCCGTTGAGGAGGTATACCGCCGCACTGCAATGATCGACAAGCACGACGTTTGCAATATGCAGTACACCTCAGGTACCACAGGATTCCCCAAGGGCGTTATGCTCACACACTACAACGTTGTTAACAACGGTAAGGCTATCGGCGACTGTATGGACCTTTCCACAGCCGACAGAATGATGATCCAGGTGCCTATGTTCCACTGCTTCGGAATGGTTCTTGCAATGACAGCATCCATCACTCACGGTGTTACAATGAGCCCCATTCCCGCATTCTCCCCCTCAAAGGGTCTTGCTTGTATCTCAAAGGAAAAGATCACCGCATTCCACGGAGTTCCCACAATGTTCATTGCGATGCTCGGTCATCCCGAGTTCAAGAACACTGATTTCTCCCATATGAGAACAGGTATCATGGCAGGAAGCCCCTGCCCTGTTAAGGTTATGGAGCAGGTTATCAATGAAATGCACATGAAAGACATCTGCATCACCTACGGTCAGACCGAGGCTTCCCCTGCAACAACAATGTCCAAGACAACAGACACTATTGAAACCCGTGTAAACACAGTTGGCGGTCCCATCTTCGGTGTTGAATGCAAGATCGTTGATCCCGAGACAGGAGAGGACCTCCCCGACAACTGCGACGGCGAATTCGTTGCCCGCGGCTACAACATCATGAAGGGCTACTACAAGATGCCCGAGGCGACAGCGGCTGCTATCGACAAAGACGGCTGGCTCCACACAGGAGATCTTTGCCGCAGACTTCCCGACGGAAACTACAAGGTTACAGGCCGTATCAAGGATATGATCATCCGCGGCGGCGAGAACATGTATCCCAAGGAGATCGAGGACTTCATCTACACTCATCCCAAGGTAAAGGACGTTCAGGTTATCGGCGTTCCCGACAAGGCATACGGCGAGGAGATCATGGCCTGCGTTATCCTCAAGGAGGGCGTGACCTCAAGCGAGGAAGAGATCAAGAAATACGTTCTTGACCACATGGCAAAGCACAAGGTTCCCCGCTACGTTGCATTTGTTGACTCCTTCCCCATGAATGCTGCGGGAAAGATCCTCAAATACAAGATGCGCGAAGAGGCAGTTAAGCTTCTCGACCTCTCAGATGCCAGCAAAATAGTTACAGCATAAGAAAAAAAGGCAATGCTTTGGCATTGCCTTTTCTTTATTGTTATATAAAAGAAAGACCGCTACTTTCGTAGCGGTCTTTAAAGCTAATTAGCCGGCATTCATGAGGTTGTTGTATGTTTCCTCGCCGTATACGCTGATGCAGTACTGCATCCACTGATATGCCATAGATGCCTCGGGAATCCAACCGGTCTCAGGTGTTCTGTTCTGAGCCTGGTCAGAAGGAGAAGGCACGTATGTGAGCTTCTTGAATGCATCAGCATTATCTACCTCTGTCTTGAAGGAAGGAACAGCAGCCTTAAACTCTTCAGCTGTCATTGCTTCCATTCTTGCATAGATGCTTGCACTGAGTGCATCAAGGCTATTGAAGAGCGCCTTATTATCATCGTTATAATAAACAGGGCCGTTCTTTGCCTCATTCTTAGTAGAAAGGAAGTAGTATGTTGCAGGGAGATAGGACTCGAGGTTCTGCTCCTTGGAGCTTTCCCACTGATCAAGACCTACACCGAAGTCAGGATATGTCATATAAACATTACCTGTATCAAAGAGGTTCATCTTATAAGTGATATCTGCTTCGCTCTTGGATGTATCGAGCTTAACAATGATGTCCTCATTCTCTTCATCATACTTCCAGTGTGTGCCCTCAGCACCGTACTGAAGAATTGTGCGGAGCTCTGTGCTTGTGTTAAGGAGAGTGATGATCTCCATGGAACGAGCAAGGCTCTTGGAGTAGGAGCTTACTGCGAACATACCCTGTGTGTAGTCAGCAGCAGAACCCATGGGCTTCTTGAATACTGTGATGTGGTAATCTTCCTCGTACTTCTCGATTTCCTCAGCTGTACAAGTGATGTAACCTACACCGAACTTTTCGGGAACAGTTGCAGATGTATTTACATATCCCTTTTCCTTGAAGGTCTTGTAGAGATAGTAGTTATCTGTAAAGTTGGAATAAGAGAAGATGTTATCAAATGTAACGCCTTCGATGGGAGTTGTATCATAGATACGGGATGCAAGAACAGAGAACTTGGAAGCATCGCCTGTACCGTTCCAGTACTGATAGTAGCTGGGGCTGTACTCACCGTATACGGGAGATACGCCGGGATAATATGTTGCTACGTCCTCGATCAAGCCCTTGCAAGCCTCAAGGCTTGTAAGTGTTGCGGGATCAAGATACTCAGACTCAACGATATCCTTGTTTACAAGGAAATATGTAAACTCGCCTACAGCGTGGTTATTAGGTACTGCATAAACACCGCCGTCAGTCATTCTTACAGCATCGATGAAGTCAGTATAGATATAGTTCTTAAGGATCTTGGAAGAGCCGCTGAACTCCTCATTGAGGTTCTGGATATAGAGATTATCTACATAGTGCTTATAATCGTCCATACCGTGGATAAGGAAGATGTCGAGCTGGTTTCTTTCAAGATTTGTATATCCTGTCGCACCTCTTACTACAAGGCTGTAGTCGCCATCCATATTGGGGTTAACATACTCGGTTGTTTCTTCAACGAGTGTTTCACCTCTCTGAGCAGCTTCGATCTGCTCCTGTCTCTTTCTCTTAGCTTCCTCTTCCTCTTCGATGATACGCTGCTCAATGGTTGCAAGGCGATCCTTCATTACAGCATCGTACTCACTCTCGGGAATACCGTAAAGCTTGATAGCAGTATCGAACTCAGACTGAGTTACGGAGTTGATAGCTGCCTCTACGAGATAAAGAGCTTCCTCTGTTGTGCTTTCATCTGTGGGCACCCAAAGGCTGAGCGTCATACTCGTACGGGTAGCGCTGGTGTTGTCTGTTCCTGATGTATCGGTTGATGTTGCGTCGCCGCTTGCAAGAGAGCAACCGGTGCTCATAATAGCGCTTACAAGCATTACTGCACAAAGCAAGATACACACAAGCTTGTTTTTCATTAGGGAATCCTCCTCAAGGCGTAATTACGCATCTTTAACATTAATATTTTACAACAAAGCTTACTTTATGTCAAGTTCATTTTCCTGTCCTTTAGGCGTTTTTGCCATATGCGAAAGCACATTTTACTCTTCATAATGATTTTGATTGTGCGAATCATACATACACAAAAGATGTATTTGTGACAAATGGCATTTTTTCGGTCAAAAGCACCAAAAATAACTTGATTTGTTTAGTTGTTAGAACACAAAAAAATTAACAATTTGGTCATTTCCCGACAACCAGTGCATCAGGAATCAAGGAAGTCCTTGAGACGCTTGGAGCGGCTGGGATGACGAAGCTTTCTGAGAGCCTTTGCCTCGATCTGACGGATACGCTCACGTGTGATATTGAACTTCTTACCAACCTCTTCAAGAGTATGGGTTCTGCCGTCCTCAAGGCCGTAACGAAGCTTGAGAACCTGGTTCTCACGGGGTGTGAGTGTATTGAGGACCTCTCTGATCTGCTCGCGGAGCATTGCATAGGATGCAGCATCCTGAGGAGCGGGAGAATCATCATCGGGAATGAAGTCTCCGAGGTGGGAGTCCTCCTCTTCACCGATAGGTGTTTCAAGGGAAACGGGGTCCTGTGCGATCTTCATGATCTCACGAACCTTTTCGGGAGACATACCGATCTTTTCAGCAACCTCATCAGCAGAAGGCTCGTGACCAAGCTCCTGAAGAAGCTGACGCTGATAACGGGAAACCTTATGTATGGTTTCCACCATATGAACGGGAATGCGGATAGTTCTTGCCTGGTCTGCAATAGCACGGGTGATAGCCTGACGGATCCACCATGTTGCGTATGTGGAGAACTTATATCCCTTTGTATAGTCGAACTTCTCAACCGCCTTCATAAGGCCGAGGTTACCCTCCTGGATAAGGTCAAGGAAGAACATACCCTTACCTACGTATCTCTTTGCGATACTTACAACAAGACGGAGGTTTGCCTCGATGAGCATCTGCTTTGCCATCTCATCGCCGTTTGCCATTTTCTCTGCGATCTCAAGCTCCTTATCTGCATCGAGAAGAGAAACCTTACCGATCTCCTTGAGGTACATTCTTACAGGGTCATCGATTACAAGACCCTCCTGCTGGAGAACCTTCTCCATATCCTCAGCGCTTTCGAGCTGACCTACCTCAGTTTCGATCTCCTCGATCTCTGCGGTATTTTCATAGGTTGTTACCTCAATACCGTTTGCCTCGAGCTGATCGTATACCTTTTCGATCTGATCGATATCGAAGTCAGCAAACTCAAGTGCCTCCATGATCTCAGCATTGGAAAGAGATCCCTTTGCCTTGCCCTTTTCAAGAAGGGCCTTCATATCAAACTGCTTCTTTTCCTGTTCCATATTTTTACCTTTCATCCCAAATGGGTTATTTTCAATTTTGATTTTCTTTTCTGCGGCGCTCGATTACGGAGAATATATCCCCGCCCTCGCCACGGTTTCTGATCTTCTCAGCTTCCTTTGCAAGACCTGCCACGGAATCAAGGAATGCCTGAGTGCCGTTATCGGAAAGCTTTCTTCGTCTTGCCACCATTTCCGCAGCCTTGGATATCTCCTCCTGAGTAAAGCCCTCGGAGAGCATACCGAAATCAAAGCCGCCGCTTTCGTGACATTCCAGTATTTTCAGATAAAGCCTTCTGTTAAGATCTGAGAAGAACATATCGGCAGACAAGAGCTTTTTATCGGCACTGAGCTGTATATACTCAGGTCTGTAAAGCATGAGTCCGAGGACTGTGCTTTCAAGAGCGCCCGATCTTTTTTCCTTTGCAAAATCGGGATCCACACGGTCTCCGAGCCTTGCCGTATTTCTCAGCAGCTCTTCCCTGTCTCTCTTTTTCTGTGCAGCCGCACGGCTTTTCATAATGCCTCTTACGTCTGCCTTTATTCCATCAGGGTCAAGCTCCAGGGCGTTTGCCGCCTTTCTGATATAGATATCCTGCTCAACCTTTGAGCGGACGTCTGCTATTGCATAGCAAAGCTCTCGTGCCGCTCTGATCTTTCCCTCAGCATCGTTTATATCATTTTTCTGGAGAGTCTGAAAGATCTTATAATCAAAGGGAGTTCTTGCATTTTCAATGACCTCACGGAAGCGGACTGCTCCGTACTGGCCGTTGTTTTTTATAAATTCATCCGGGTCCTTAGCTCCCGGGATACGGATAACACGGACGGCAATATCGACCTCGGAAAGAAGGCGCATCGCCTTATCCGCGGCCTTCTGGCCTGCCTCGTCGCTGTCATAGCAGATAACGACCTTATCCGTATACTTTTTCATTATCCTTGCCTGGTCGGGGGTTATGGCAGTACCGAG
>JAZUAR010000165.1:0-10305 GCA_045638055.1 Candidatus Avispirillum sp. | reverse complement strand
GTTGTTGTAATTGCAGGTATCGTTATCGGTATGATGCCCCAGGGCCCCACAGGTACAGCTGTTCTTGAGCTCAAGGAAGCAGACGGCTCTGTTGCAACAACTACATACCATTATAAGAATGACGTAGTTTACATGATGGTTGATTCCTACACAATGGTATTTGCTGAAGGTCTTTCCGATACTGATGCAAATTTGATCCAGGCACAGCTCGAGCTCGAGTATGCTGCAGCAAAGGGTCTCAGCTTCTGTAAGATCAACTACAGCCACGACGAGAAAAGCTTTACACTTTCTGTAACCTACACAGAGCTTGATAAGGTTCCCACAATCAACGCTCTTGAAAGCGCAAAGCTTATCGAGACAACAGGCGGCAATGACGGAGACCTCATCTCTTACACAATTTCAAGAGATGCTCTTCTTGCAGACGGCTACACTCTCGTTTCCGAGAGCAACAACTAATATAAAAACGGCTATCATACGATAGCCGTTTTTCGTTTAATAACAAATTCGGGTTTGTCAGGGTGTTTGAATTTACATTGTAGGGGCAGATATCATCCGTCCGTTTGTAAACATAAAAATCAAATCAATACGAAATGATCGACAGAAAATTATAAAATTTATCCGTAGGGGCCGATGCCCACATCGGCCCGCCCATCTGCACGAGAACATAACGATATTCACAGCGAATGGTTGTGTCTGTAACGGGTCGATCGTAGGAATGGAACATTCCTACCAGCATCGACCCCTACGAAATACCAATTACGTTTTCCCTCAAAACAGAATTTAACAATACAAAAAACTGTTGCCATTCGGCAACAGTTTTTTATTCCCATATAATCTTTTTCTTATCGAAATTTCTTTCGATAAGCTCTTTTAATATTACGACATCCTTGCCTTCTGCCTCTGAAAGATCAATGAAATATACGTGCTTCATTGTATCAAAGATGAAAAGATCATTTCCCTGCTTATGTACTTTTGCCATTACAGAATATTTCATAGAAGAATTCTCTTCCATATATTCATTTTTTGCAGAAATACCGATATTCTCATCCGTGAAGGTAAACGTAATGGAAAGGTTCTTGTTCTTTGCCTTTTTTACCATCATACGGGGGTAGACAACGTACATAAACAAAGATAACAGATCGAGGAAAATAATCGACCCAAGGCATATCCACATAGTCGAATCAACCTCTCCCATTAAGAAGACTAAAAGAAAGCTCAATGCAACTAAAATAGTACAAATTCCAAGATAAATACCCATTCGCTTCTTTTTATCCATGGAAAAACGGATAGCCTTTAAAAGTGCTTCCTCGGTATAAACCGTTCTGATTTCAACCTGCATATCAACCTCAATCATTAAGCTTCAGCTTCTTCTTATTTTCAATATACTTATACACTGCATTAACGATCATATAAGCAAGGAACACGTTGAATGCCGCAAGAAGAATTCCCGCGAAAATATCTGTGGGGAAATGAACGTAGAGATATACTCTTGAGAATGCGATGAGAGCTGCAAGAACGATCATGGGGATACCGATCTTCTTGTTCCACACAAAGAAGGTGAATGCGGCCTCAAAAGAGCCGAGAGTGTGGCCTGAGGGGAAAGACTTATCACCGGGCTTAGAAATGAGAAGGTCCTCAACAGTCTTCATAGAGCCGTAGGCACCCTCAAGATTGAAGGGACGGACTCTGCCGAAAAGGTTCTTTGCAAGGCCGTTTCCAAGCATAAGTCCGAGAAGAAGAGCTACTCCCATCATAATGCCGCATTTTCTTGTCTTCTTGAAAAAGAGCATAACTATTGCAGAAATTATCCAGAGGACTCCCGCATCACCGAGATGAGTGATAAACGTGAAAAGTCCGTCAAGGAAGGGATTTGCTATATTGTTCTGTATCCAATTGAGAACGGATACGTCCCAATTCTGTATGGCATCGGGAAAATAGGGTGTCATTTTATTTCTCCTTTTATCAGTCTGCGTTTACCTGCATTTTATAAATAAGATACTCACCGTCTACGTTTCGAAGATAAAGAGTCTGGTCGATCTCTTCAGTATATACGTCATTTTTGCTGTACATATACTGAGTATACTTTACTCTGCAGGAAAAGGTGTTTTCATCATATCTCAAGAACTCGCCGGCAGACTTATCTTCAAATTCATATCTGTCATAATACTGAACAAAATCGTTTTCAAGAGTTCTGATGCTTTCGTAAAGCTCGGAGCCGGGATCAAAATAAGGAGCGACCTCTTTGAAGGATACCTTGTTTACAAACTCATCATACTGGCTGTATCTCGCATAGAGAACGGAGCCCTCAAGGACCCATTCGGAATATTCTTCTGCCAGCTCCTGATCGTATACGGGAGTTGCCTTATACTTCTTTTCCTCCTTTTCAAGAGGAGCCTCAGCGCCGTTTTTATCAAAGACCTTGATCTCAGGCTCAGCACCTAACGTTCTGAGAGCATATTTTGTGTACAAAAGACCGCTGACGCCTTCAGGCATAAAGTCACAGGAGGGTGTGGGAATATCCTTCTCCTGAATATACTTTTCGGAAAGCTCTTTACCGTTAACCTCTACCTTATAACCCTTAGGGGCTTCAACGTATACTGTATTTTCTGAATCAGTATAAATCTCGAAATTTCCTGCAACGTAGGAGGAAAAAGAGCCCTTCCCTTCCTTTTCAGTAAGAACGAAAGATGCAAACTTTGTTTCCTTTTCTCCGTCGGAGGCGATGACCATATACTTCTGTCCGCCCTCAAGACCTGACGCTACCTTCTTGCAGGTTATCTCCTTACCGTCGGTAACGCTCTTGAGATACGCGATCACGTCCTCCTTTTTCTCAAAGGAATCCTCATCAACACCGCAGAGCTGAACGTACTCCGCCGCATCAAAGGATGCAAAATACTTTTCAAAGGTATCCTCAACAACGTACTTAGGCTGAGAGGCCTCAAAATCACCAAGCCAGCCGTAAAGGAAATAAAGCCATACGCCAAGTGCAATCAAAAAGACTGCAGTTGAAATAAGGCAGATCTTTCCGAAAACCGGCATTTTTTTCTTTTTAACCATTTTTTATTTCCCCTTTCATTCCGCACTTACGATAAAGAAAGTGGGGATATTTCTCGGCTTTGTAAAGGCCTTGTATTTATTGACAAGTCCCTTTTTCTGATACTCATCAAGCTTTTCGTAGTCATAGCCATACTTTTCGTAATAATCTTTGTAATACATAAGAGATGATGAGCCGCCGTCAAGAAGACCTGCATTTACAGCACCGAAGGAAACCATTAGATCGATCATGTTATTGTGTGTTGCTCCGGGGCTGTTTCCTGTTCTTCCGTCAGTTACGACGAGAATGATCGTACCGTCAGCGCGCTGACCGATACCTGTACGCTGTGCTCTGCCGGTATTTCCGTCCTGATAATAGAACTCAAGAGCCTCGCCCTTCTGCTGAATAAGAGTATTGCCCTTCTGGAAGCAAACACCGTCTCTGATACCGAGCTCCTCTGCCTGCTTTTTGGTCATACCCTCGTTTACCACAAGCTTGTTGTCTTTTGTAATACCGAGGAAGGTTCTGTCATACTTGCCGTCGTCATATACGCACTTACCCTTGGAGTAGGTAATGCCGATGGGAGTGTATCCTGTACCGCTTCCGCCATCGTCGGGGAATTCTCCGCCGTTTATTGCGGCAACCGCATTGTAAAACTCTGTAATATGGAAAATATTATCTCCCGAGGGCTTGCCTCCAAGGCTCTCCATTGCAGTTCCCACAAATACTCTCGAGGGATCCTTTATAAGAAGCACGTATGCCTTGTAGCCCTCGCCGGAAACAGTCTTGTAGATCATGCCGTCCTTGGCGTTTGCCCATTCGTCCTCTGTAATCTCGTTTTCGGGAGCGGCAACGTAATCATCCATGGAAACAATATCCTTAACTGTTTCCTCGCTCTTATTGATAATAGCTTCAACAGTCTTTGCATCAAGGAAAAGATAAGGCACCCATTTTGCGGCACTTGTCTGCTCTGCAGACTGAACGAGAAGATCGCGGACAGTAACACTGGGGCCATGGGCGATAAGGGCAACGCTTGAGAATACAAATACGATAACAAATGCAAGTAAAAGTCCGAGAACAGCAAAGGCTCTGCCTATGTTGCGTCCTACGTTTGACTTCTTTTTCGTATCCTCTTCTTTTTCTCTCTTAGGTGCTCTGATGCGACCCATATTGATAATATCAACGTCGCCTCCGTCATCGGGCTGCTCTGCTCTTCCTGTGAGAGCAAACATCATAGCGCGGCTTTCGTTATCGGAAAGCTCCTTTTTGAAAAGCTCGTTTTCATCGGGAGCAGGCTTTCTTCTCTGATTATAGCCGCCGTAGGAAGCAGGGCGGCTGCTTCCTGATACGGGAGCAGTTTTCTGCATCGGTCTGTTCTGCGCAGGTGCAGGAGCGGTGCCGTTTGCCGAAGGTCTATGAATTGCTGAGGGATTTGCCGCAGTTCTCTGTGCGGGAGCTGAGGCAGGTCTCTGCGCGGGGGGATTCTGCATAGGCGCAGGTCTTGTCTGACTTGCAGGGCGCTGCACCTGAGCGGTGGAAGCGGTACGGGTCATGGCAGGGGTCGGTCTCGACACAGGCTGCTGAGCGCCGTTGGCAGGTCTTGTGCTCTGCCTGTCCTGAACGGGAGCGCCCACAGAAGGTCTTTTGCTCACAGTCTGTCCGCGGACAGACACGGAAGCATCGCCGCCCATGCCGATTTTAGCAAGTCTTGCTTTTCTCTCGGCAGCTAAGCGCTTCTGCTGTTCTATATAATTTTCCTTGAAATCATTCTGCATTGTCTGTGCCATCCTTCTTGAATACGATATATTTCTGAACCGTGTAGCTGCAAATATAAAGAAGTGCATCTATAAAGGGCTTAATCATAGATTCAAGCACCGTAGAAGGAGAATCTGCATTTATACCCTTGCAGAAATCACAAACTGCGTCAATACCCAGAAGTCCTGTGGAAATAAGATTCAGCGCAACGCTTCCCACAAGGAGATTGAATGCTACGAGAAGATAATACTTGACCATGGTGGAAAGCACGCTTCCGCCCTGCTTATTGAATATCAGTCTGTTAAGATAGAAATTCAGCATGGAGGAGATAAGGCGCGCGCCACCGTATGCGGCAACGGTTACAATAAGACCCTGAGCGATCTTGCTGACGTAGAAGTTAAGCCCTGTGAACATGAGCCAGTCAAAGAGATAGCAAATCATGGAGCTGCCCAAAAAGAGCATAAAGGGAGTTGTCAGAAGATATTTGAAAATAAGAGAATAGATTCTCATAGAATCTCTCACAGGTCTGAAATGAGAGGTTTCGTTTTCGTTTATGTAAACGGTTTTTATCTTAGTTTCGGAGAAAGGAATTTTGTTGCGCTTCATGAAAAGAAGCATATTCGTTTCATACTCGTATCTGTCGCCCTTGACGGAGCACATCATATCGAGATACTTTGTGGGAATTGCGCGAAGGCCTGTCTGGGTATCGCTGATCTTCATACCCACAAATACCTTGAAAACGCCGCAGGAAACCTTATTACCGAAGGCGCTTCTTGCAGGCACGTCGGGCTGAGTGAAATCGCGGCAGCCGAGAATCACCTTATCCTTGGAAAGGAGCTTTTCGCCGCAGATAACGATATCCTCGGGGCGGTGCTGACCGTCACCGTCAACGGTGATAACGCCTCTGCCGCTTCTGTTGTCAAGATACCATCTGAATGCAGTTTTAAGAGCCGCGCCCTTACCGCGGTTTTCGGGATGGACAAGAACTGTGCATCCTTCAACGGCTCTTACTTCATCGAAATATTTATTAAAATCCTTTCCGCCGCCATCATCAACGACAATAATATCGTCAAAGCCTGCCTCTTTAAGACCAAGCACTGTGGAAAGAAGCTTTTCATCAGGCTTGTACGAAGGAAGAATAATAGAAACGGGAGTGTTATTCATACTCATTTTTCTTTTCCTTTCTGCTTTTACTTCAGATAATCGGGAAGAAATTCAGCGTCAATAGTATCGGTTACGTACTTTTTAAGTCTCTCAAGAGAGATAGTGTGATTATAATATGTTTTTACAGCGTGGGCATTTGCAAGCTCCTCTGTATAGTCCTCAAGGAGATATACCACGTTGTTATAAAAGCTGCGGGGATAGTGGCAAACGGTGGGAATAAAGGAAGGAGAAACGATCTTTGCTCTCTCATCGTCTGTCTTTTCGATATCGAATTTGAGCATACCGCCGGGGACGTTATAATCCCATGCCTGCTCGTGAACGAAGTTACCGAGGGAGTATGCACAGAGAGTTTTATTGCCGTCCTTGCCCTCAAGCCACTCGATGGGCTGAAGCACGTGGGGGTGATGACCGAGAATAACGTCAGCGCCGTTCTCTGCCATAACAGCGGCATATTCCTTCTGGAGGCTTGAAGGTGTAAAGCTTCCCTCCTCGCCCCAATGAATGCTGACGATAACGAAATCGGAGTTTTCGTATGCCTCCTTAACGTCACCTGCAACGTCGGAATACTTGAGGAAGGGGCCGTAAAGTCCCTCCTCTGCAGGGTCCTCATAAAGGTTTACAAACTCTGTATAGGCAACAAAAGCGATCTTGATTCCGTTTTTCTCGTAATATGTAATATATCTGCCCTCTTCCTTTTCCTTGTAAGCTCCGATAACGTGGAGACCTCTTTCGTTCCAGTTATCGAAAGCCTCTCTCAGACCGAGAGCGCCCTTATCGAGCATATGGTTGTTTGCAAGGGAAACCACGTCAAAGCCGATCTCAGCAATATCGTAGGTAAGATCAACAGGGCTGTTGAAGCCGGGATAGGTTGAAGGCTCAAAGCTCTGCGCGCAGATTGTTTCCTGATTTATGAAAGCAATATCCGCGCCTGAGATAATATCCTGAACGTTCTTGTAGATAGGCTTGAAGTTGTATTCACGGGTGCCGTCGGACTGAGATTTTGCATCTCTCCAGGTACCGTAATAGATGATATTATCGCCGCAGCCAACAAAGGAAGCGGAGGTTGTTACAGGCTCGGGAGGAGCAGTTGTCTGCCAGATGATCTCCGTCTGGATATTGTCAAGTATATCAGTTGTGACCTCAGGCTCTCCCTTTCCCACACAGGAGGTCAGCAGCATAAGAATCACAAGTAAAGCGGCAAAAATCCTCTTTTTCACGCATATCACCCCAATTTAAACTTATATTTAATTCTAACACAAGATGTATATATTTTGCAATAGGAAATAACAACAATTATCTATATATATTATATTATTTAAGCGCTGCGCCTATCTTTGAAAGGGCTACCTTTTCGATTCTCGAAACGTATGAGCGGGAGATTCCGAGCCGCTCTGCCGTTTCCCGCTGAGTGAGAGGAGCCGCCCCACCGATGCCGTATCTTAGCATTATAATTTCCCTTTCCCTTTCGTCAAGATTGTTTTTGATGCACCTCATAGCATCACGTATCCTCAGCTTTTTGTAAAGGTCGTCGGCGATAGTATCCTCGCATCGGATTATGTCCATATAAGTGAGGGGATTTCCGTCCCTGTCCGTATCTATCGTCTCGTTTATGGAAACCTCGTTCTGTGTCTTTTTCTTTGATCGGAAATACATAAGTATCTCATTTTGAATACATTTTGAGCCGTAGGTTGCAAACCTTGCTCCGTTTTTGAAATCAAAGGAGTCCACAGCCTTGATAAGACCTATCGTTCCCACAGAAATAAGGTCCTCAGAGCTTTCCCCCTGGGAATAATATTTGCGGACGATGTGGGCAACAAGGCGAAGATTATGCTCTATAAGCTTTTCACGAGCTGCATCGTCTCCCTTGCTAAGGGATAAAAAAAGCTCCCGCTCCCGATCCTTTGCCAGGGGTGGCGGAAAGTGAGACTGTATATCCGCATTGAGGATCGCAAAGGACATAAGGGCCAGCGCCATAAGCAAAAATTCCATAAAATACCTCACTTTTGTTTTTCACTTGCATTATATGCAACTTTGGCTTGACCGGGGCATAAAAATGTTGTAAAATTATAAAAATTTTAAAGGTGGATCAAAATGAGATATAAGACTGTCATATGGGACTTTAACGGAACCCTTCTTTCCGATATGCAAATAAGCATTGAGGCTATGAATACCGTTCTTGAAAGAAGAGATCTTCCAAAAATTCCCTCCCTCAATGAATTTCAGAATCTTTTCGGCTTTCCCGTTGAGGATTATTACGCCCGCCTCGGCCTTGACTTTGAAAAGGAGCCTTATAAGATCCCCGCAGACGAATGGGTTGAGCTTTACAGTAAAAATATGTTCACAGCACCGCTGTCCGAGCATACGATAGAGGCTCTTGAAATGATAAAGGCCGCGGGAATAAGACAGATAGTTCTTTCCGCAAGCGAAAAATCCCGCCTCACAGATCATCTTGAAAAGCTTGGCATCACTCACTATTTTGATGAGATACACGGCACAGAGGACGTATATGCCAAGGGCAAGGCAGACCTTGCAAGAAAGCTGTCCGAAAGAGAGGAGCTTTTCCCCGCTGTGCTTGTAGGCGATACAGACCACGATTTTCTCTGCGCCCACTCCATTGGATGCGACTGTATTCTCTATTCGGGCGGCTTTATGTCCGAGAAAAGACTTTCAGTGCTTGGCGCACCCGTCTCGTCATCCCTTCTCGATATAGCAAACGAAATAATTTCATAAAAAATTTATAATTCATCGCCTTTCGGGAAAAGATAATATCGGGCAATGATTGCTCAATATCTCCGAAAGGATATAGCTATGATACTTGACAGACTCGCCCTCATACTCGTTATCGTCGGCGCACTCAACTGGGGCAGCATCGGACTTTTCAAGTTCGACCTCGTAGCATGGATCGGCGGCGGCCAGGAGGCCATCATCCCCCGAATCATCTACACCTTGGTTGCCCTCGCAGGACTTTGGTGCGTTTCCCTTCTTTTCAGAAGCCGCGAAGCACACTACGAAGCCTGATAAAGGAATAAACAAGACCCAATCCTATCGGTTCGGGTCTTGTTTTTTTAGTAAACGCAAAGGACACTAAATAGAGATTTATACAAATTCGGGTTTAGCGGTGTGTTGCCTTCCCCTTGGGGGGGAGGGGGACCGCGGGAGCGGTGGATGAGGTGTAGGCAACGGATGTTGCCGTTGCTTTATAAAGTAGTGAAAAGCCCCTTGCTCCGCAAGACCTACGCCGCTTCTCATAGGCACGCCGCTTCGCGGCTACACCTCACCACCGCCTTCGGCGGAGCCTCCCCTCAAGGGGAAGCCTTGTAGAGAGATACCTTCAACTGTTTGTTAAACCCAAATTGGGAGAAAAGTTATATCACAAACAACTCCATCTCAAAACTAACCATCCTAACTTATTGTTAATTTTTTCATAACTACTTGAAATAAACCCTGAACTAATATATAATAGTCAGGTAATACATTTTGGAGGACCTAAAAATGCTCAATTTCTATTCAGTTCTCGCAGAAACCGCACCTAAGGGCGGAATTATGGAATTCCTCGGCGGCAGTGGCAGCTCTATCATCATGATCATCGGCCTTATCGCTGTATTCTACTTCCTTATGTACAGACCTCAGAAGAAGCAGGAGAAGGAAGCTCAGGAAATGAAGAACAACCTCGCAGTTGGCGATGAGATCACAACAATCGGTGGTATCATCGGCGAGATCGTTTCCATCAAGGACGAGACTTGCGTTATCGAAACAACAAAGGATAAGACAAAGATCCGTATCCTCAAGAGCGCAATCAGCCGTGTTGACATCCACGCAAAGGACAAGCAGTAATGCATAAATAAAAAGCCTTCGTAGTATCTTTTATTAAAGACACTACGGAGGTTTTTTATGTTTGATAACGAATCGGGAGCAAAAAGGCTCCTTCTCTCTTCACTGCTGGGCGCCACGGTTGCAGCAGTTGGCTCACTCATACTTATTTTACTTTCAGCCCTTATCTTAAGCTTTACAAAGGATCCCGCATCCATAATATCCCCCCTCGCAAAGGCGATACTTTATATAACAGCCGTCATCGGAGGATATATCGCAAAGCTAAAGGGAGAAAAGATAGCATCCCCCATTATATCGGGGGCACTTATGACCATGCTCATCCTCCTTATCTCAATGCTTACAAAAAAAGACTCTGCCGCCTCCCCCATCGGAACTGCAGTGGCATACCTTATTGTGTTCCTCGCATTCATAGCAGGCGGACTCCTCCATACCCTCATAACGTCAAAACGCTCTACAAGAAAAAGAAAACGGAGAAGATGAACAGTTCAAATTCGGGTTTGTTGGGGGAGATTGCTAAGCCT
>JAZUAR010000164.1:0-2880 GCA_045638055.1 Candidatus Avispirillum sp. | reverse complement strand
TGAATATCGTTTCGTTCTCGTGCAGATGGGCGGGCTGATGTGGGCATCAGCCCCTACGAAACACCAATATCGTCTCCCCGATAAACCCGAATTTATATAACCACCTTTTTAAAGTTTCTTTGCTACTTTCTTTTCAAAGAAAGTAGCGTAACCCCTTCCTTGCAAAATTATAATGTAAAAAATCAAAAGAAGATGTGCGAAAAAGGAACGAAAGCTATTTATTTTTATAAAAAAGTAGTGTATAATGATTATAACTATAAATTAAGTGAGGTACGGCTATGAAGCTTCAAAAGACTCCCTTTTCTGCGGCACCCTATATGGAGCGCGCAAAGGAAATACTTGCGCAGATGACCCTTACCGAGAAGATCGGTCAGCTTAATTTGACGGGTACTGTTCGCAGTCTTGACGAAAATATGATCCGTGAGGGCAAGGTTGGTAACTTCCTTAACGTTCCCGACGTTGCAACGGCAAACCGCCGTCAGAAGATCGCTGTTGAGGAGTCCCGCATGGGTATCCCCCTTCTCATCGGTCACGACGTTGTTCACGGCGACAGAACTCTCTTCCCCATCCCCCTTGCGACCGCTGCAAGCTGGGATATGGAAAGAATCGAAAAGTGTGAGATGCTTGCTGCAAAGGAAGCATACCACGAGGGTATCAACTGGATCTATTCTCCCATGATCGATATCACCCGCGAGCCCCGTTGGGGTCGAATCGCTGAGGGTGCGGGCGAGGACAAGTTCTTCGGCTCCTGCGTTGCTCAGGCGAGAGTTCGCGGCTTCCAGACTATCAATCCCGAAACAGGCTATCCCTATACTGCCGCTTGCTTCAAGCATTTCTGCGGCTACGGCCTTTCCGAGGCAGGACGTGACTACGAGGCTTGCGATATCAGCGACAGAACACTCCACTCCGAGTATCTCCCCGTATACAAGGCATCCGTTGATGCGGGTTCTATCACCTGTATGTCCTCCTTCAACTCCATGAACGGCGACCCCGTTTCCGGCTCACATTACTATCTCACAGAGCTTCTCCGCGACGACTGGGGCTTTGAGGGTATGGTAGTTTCCGACTGGACGTCTATCTACGAGCTTGTTAAGCACAGAGTTGCTAAGGACGGTAAGGATGCAGCTCATATGGCTATCCTTGCTGGTAACGATATGGATATGCACTCCGACGTATACCTCAACTACCTTGAGGAGCTTTGCGAGGAGGATCCCGCAGTTCTCGAGGCAATCGATAAGAGCGTTCTCCGCGTTCTCGTAACAAAGCTTGCTATCGGTCTCTTTGATAATCCTTATCGCGATGAGGATGCAATGAAGTACTTCCTCAAGGAAGAAACAAGAGAGGCAGCTCGCGATATGGGCGCACATTCCGCCGTTCTTCTCAAGAATGAGAACAATATCCTTCCTTTAAATAATAATACAAAGAAAAAGTATCTTCTCACAGGTCCTATGGCAGACGAGAGATTCGAGGCTATCGGTCTCTGGGGCGGCCGCGGTGACGTTAATACCATCGTTACCATTAAGAACGCTCTCGAGGCAATGGAAAACGTTGAGATCGTTTACTGCAAGGGCTGCGAGTTCGAGGACGATAATGGCGAAGGCTTTGCTGAAGGCGTAGCGCTTGCTGCTGATTGCGATGCTATCATCTATGCTTGCGGTGAGCCCGTTCACTGGGCAGGCGAGCATGGCGGCCGCGCTGACATCGATCTCCCCTATCCTCAGAATGATTACCTCAAGGCGCTCAAGGAAACAGGCAAGCCTATCATTTCCGTGCTCCTCACAGCACGTCCTCTCGCTTGCGTAACTCTCGATAGCCTTTCCGATGCTGTCCTTCTCGGCTGGCATGCAGGTATCGAGGCAGGTAACGCAATCTCAGACGTGCTCTTCGGTAAGGTATCCCCCTCCGGACGCCTCCCCGTAACGTTCCCCCGCGCAACAGGTCAGATCCCCCTCTACTACGCAAGCCTTCCCGGCGGACGTCCCCGCGGAAGCGACGGCATCTCCCGCCACCGCTTTATTGAGGATACACCTCTTTACTGCTTCGGCTACGGTCTTACATACGGCGAGGTTGAATACGGCGCAGTTGAGATCGAGAATCCCACTCTTCGCGATGGCGACGAGCTTCGTGCTTCCATCACTGTAAAGAATATCAGCGATACAGATATCGAGGAAGTAGTTCAGGTTTACTACTGCGACCTCGTTTCCTCTCTCGAAACTCCCGATAAGCTCCTTTGCGACTTTGAAAAGGTAGCCCTTCGCGCAGGCGAGGAGAAGAAGGTATCTTTCTCCATCCCCACAGAGCGTTTCGAGCTTATGACACGTAAGCTTGAGAGAGTTCTCGAGCCCGGCGATTTCCGTCTCTACATCGGCAAGAATTCCGATACATGGAACGGCGCAGACTTCGAGGTTGTTAAATAATTAATATAAAATGAAGAAAACCGCCCCTCGGGGCGGTTTTTTCAATACTTATTACCTATTACCTATTACCTATTACTTATTACCTAAAACAAAAACCTCCGAGTTTCCTCGGAGGTTTTGGAGCTGATAATGAGATTCGAACTCATGACCTCGTCATTACCAATGACGTGCTCTGCCAACTGAGCTATATCAGCACCTACCCCGTAAGTATAACAAACCAAACACTTTTTGTCAATAGAAAAAACAAAAAAATAAATAGGGGAGAAAAATTTACAAAATAAAATATATTTTTCAAATTTCAAACAAATTTTAAAAACAGCATTTGTGACATTTATATAAATTTAATTTATACCAAACACAATATATAGGTGGGAGGTGGGTTTTGGAGCGCAATTTGTTAGTCAAAACTGTAAAAACCTAATGATTTCAGGGCTTTTTGGGGGCTTCTCTATAAATAGAATGA
>JAZUAR010000163.1:0-10470 GCA_045638055.1 Candidatus Avispirillum sp. | reverse complement strand
GGGAGCTGCCTCGTTGTGCTTTGTCTTTGCGAGAACGCCCATTTTCCAGAGGGTTTCGTCGAGATCCTTCATGTAAGCCGCAACGGGAGACTTGAGGCTACCGGAATAATGGTCGTCAAGCTCCTGACCCTTGGGGGGCTTCTGTCCGAAAAGGGTTCTGCCTGTATAGATAAGGTCCTTTCTCTGCTCGAAGATCTCCTTGGAGATAAGGAAATACTCCTGCTCTGCGCCAACGGATGCCTTTACGTTTGTAACGTCATCGTGGCCGAAGAGCTTGAGAATACGGACTGCCTGCTTGGAAAGCGTTTCAAGAGAGCGCAGAAGAGGAGTCTTCTGGTCGAGAGCCTCGCCGCCGTAGGAGCAGAAGGCTGTGGGGATACAAAGAGTGCCGTCCTTGATAAATGCGTATGACGTGGGGTCCCATGCAGTATAGCCGCGGGCCTCGAAGGTTGAGCGGATACCGCCGGAGGGGAAGGAGGAGGCATCGGATTCACCTCTTACCAGCGCCTTGCCGGAGAACTCCATAATAACCTTGCCGTCCTTAGCAGGGGAGATAAAGCTGTCGTGCTTTTCCGCTGTGATGCCTGTCATGGGCTGGAACCAGTGGGTATAGTGAGTAGCACCGTTTTCGATCGCCCAATCCTTCATTGCAGTTGCAACTACGTTTGCGATCTCGAGAGTCATTCTCTTACCAACGGTGAGAGTCTTGTTCACGATCTCAAAAACGTCCTCGGGGAGGCGCTCCTTCATTACTGTCTCGTTGAAAACAAGACTTGCGAAAATTTCGGGTACGTTAACGTTTTTCATAAGCACATCTCTGTTATTCATAAGATTTTATTTTGTAAGAGCGGAAATTTCGCTCTTTGAAAGCTTATAGGGCTTGAATTCGATAGAGGGGTGATGAACGAGGATTCCCTCGGTGTGGTCTGCGGGGTAAGAGCATTCCTCGCTGATGAGGAAAAGGTAAATCTCTTCGTGATCGTCGAGGTCAACGTCTGAGAATGCAAGGCGGATATGGCGATAAAAATATCTGTCCTTTGTATCAACTGATCGGGACTTTGCAATAGTATCGCCGTCCTTGTCGCGAAGCTCGAAATAATAGTTTTCGGGATCGGAGCCTATGAGATAATTTTCGGAAAGGCTCTCGTTGTAGCGCACCGTTATCTGCAGCTCCTTTTCGCTCTCGCAGTAGGTGAGGGCGTAGGCTGTGAAATATCCGTCCTCACTCATATCGGAGGGGAGGGAGTGGGTCTTGAAGGCATCCTTACCGATGCTTTCATATGCCGCTGTTGCAGATTCTGTGGGATATACCGTATCAAGGGCAGATCTGTCACTTGTCATAAAAATTCTGATGGCAATAAATGACATGAAGATCACCATCATTGTAACGAAACAGGTTTTAAGGATTTTTCCAAGCTTCATAGGTAAGATAGTTCCTTTTCATAAAAAGCTGAGAGATGAGGAAGATATCCCCATTTTTTGCTTACATTTTATTATATCAAAGCAAACTTTCATATTCAATAGTTTTTTGCACAAGAAAGAATCAAAATTCGACAGAAATATTTTCATTTTTATCATTGACAATATGACAAAATACATATATAATAAACAATTGCAGGAATCTTGAAAGGAGGAGAATGATGAAGATAGATCTTACACCAATTCTCAACAGAAGAGTACCTGTTATAAACTTTGACTTTACTGTCAACCCCGCATCTGTGCCCGATGCGCCTGATCTGCCCGAGGAGATCACTCTCTCAGAGGAAATCAGCGTTTCCGGAAAGATCGTGGATAACGACGGATATATGAGCCTTTATGCTGACGTTTGCGTAGGCTACAAAACCGTCTGCGACAGATGCCTCACAGAAATCAATGATGAGGTGGATTTCCCCTTTGACCGCATTGTAACTCTCAATAATTCCGTTCTTGAGGGTGTGGATGAGGACGAGGTTATCTTAGTCAAAGAGGGCGGAATAGATTTCGACAGAGAAATAATCGAAGAGCTGTCTCTCGAGCTTCCGATTTATCACCTCTGCGATGAGGACTGTCCCGGCCTGTGTTCTGTCTGCGGAAAGGATTTGCGCGGTGGTTGCACCTGCAAAACTGAAAAAGAAATTGATCCGAGGATGGAAACTTTTAAAAAACTACTTGAAA
Source organism: Candidatus Avispirillum sp. (assembly GCA_045638055.1). GTDB lineage: Bacteria > Bacillota > Clostridia > Oscillospirales > CAG-272 > Avispirillum. The sequence goes on along the minus strand of JAZUAR010000163.1, from coordinate 8,316 downwards.
ATATGAATAAGTAGTGTTATAATAGCAGATGTAGATTTTTAAATTACCTTTTAATGTCTTCAAGGAGGTGTGTTTCAATGGCAGTACCTAAGAGAAAAGTGTCTAAGGCACGCAGAGATAAGAGACGTTCCAACGTTTGGAAGCTGTCCATGCCCGGCATGGCAAAGTGCCCCAACTGTGGTGAGTACAATCTTTCTCACAGAGTTTGCAGCGCTTGCGGCTATTACAACGGCAAGCAGGTTATCGCAAAGGAACAGGCATAAGCTGATTTTTCGTTTAATGGAAAAATGATGAAAGTGGGAGCTTTGGCTCCCATTTTTTCAATTCAGAAAAAGATTGAAGGGATGGTATTATGAAATTCGAGCCGAGGCAGAAAAATAAGATTCCGGAGATTACGACCTGTGCGCTTTTTGTTTGTGCGGGAGTGGCCTTTTCATTTTGTGCTGTAGAGCAGATACCCGGCAAGGGATTTTTGCAGCTTTGCGCAATGGCAATGCTCTGCGCCATGCTTTTTGTTTTCATAAGATATAAGATGACATCCTTTCGATACGTTGTCCGCGTTTCAAAAAAGCCCGGCGATAGTCTTCATCATGAGGATGATGAGGAGGTTGTACCCGAGGGGGGCATAAGCTATGACCAGGCGCTTTCCATGCCTGTCACCGCAGTTCCTCCCGAAATGCTTGAGCTTGTTGTCGAAAGAAGACAGGGAAAGGGCGATTGGGTAACAGAGTGCCTTTTAAAGCTGACAGATATTGAATGCTGCTATTCTCTCCCCGAGGAAAAGGATGCATGGAGCGAAGTGCTTTCAAAGAATCGCCGCCTTGTGAAATATAAGTATTTCAGAAACATGGCAGTGAGCGATGAGATGATCCTTATCTCAAACTCCCCTTCCGGAAGAGTTATGGTGCATCTTGAAAAGGACGGCAAGCTTTTTCAGTATCTCAGAGCAGTGGCGACATATAATAAAAATGATAAATAAAACGAAGAAATGCGCCTGTGGGCGGATTTCTTCGTTTTATGATAAATTCGTATTTATCGGGGAGGGGATACGGTCGCATTTTTGAAAAAAAGCTCCGCAAAAAACTTTAAAAAAGAGTTCACTAAAGTTATCTTTAGTGAACTCTTTTAAGCCCTTACAGGGCCTTTCTACAAAGAAACAACATGCCCCTCTCGATAAAACCAAATTATATAAATCCCTTTTTGAAGTTTTTTGAAGGTGCGGAAACTTTTTTACAAAAAAGTTTCTGCGAAAAGACCCCGATAAACCCGAATTTAAATTTTTCCATTTGTTACGGGGATTGATGGGACGGTCGATTGCCCCTTATATCCAAAAGAAAAGCTCCCGAAAATCGGGAGCTTTTTTGACGATCAGTCGTAGTATTTGATTTCGTCCTCGTAATAATCCATAGGACTGTATCCGTATTCCTCGGGGTCGAAGTCCTCGGGGAGGGGGAGGTATACTGTGCCGTAGTAGTATATAGAGGATTCTTTAAACTCTTCCTCGCTCTCGCCCTTGGCGAAATCACAATTATAGGAGAATGAGATGTATGATGTAGCATCGGCATTTCCCTTGGTATTCTTTGCAAGCTCGAATACTGTTGCAAGTGATTTTGTGGAATCGAGGTCAGTCCAAGCTTCCTCAGTTTGTTCGTAGTAGGAATCGAGATAATAATATCTTGTTTCGCCGTCCTTGGTTGTGATCTTTACGTTGCTGTCAACGTTTGCATACCATACCTCGTATTCTTCAAAGAATGAGGGCTCGAGCAGTATATCGTCAAGCTCCTTTATTGCCTTATCCGAATCCTTTGAAGTGATGTCAAGGAGCATTTCAAAGGTCTTGGGGAAATATTTGGAGTTGATGTTCAAGTAAATGTACAGGGAGGAGAAATCGTCTGTGTAATAATCGATCTCAAATGCGCCGGGCTCATAAGTATAGTTTTTTGCAACCTCGTAAATTTCCTCAATGGAAAGCTTATACATTTCCTTCTGGAGAGACTCAAAGATCTTTTCCTCATCCTTATCGGAAATAATATCGTTGTAATTTGCGATGGAAATAGATCCCTTTGCAGGCCTCGGAAGAGTCTGGACTGCCTTGATATACTTCTCATCGTTCTGGAGAGCGTTGAGAAGGGCAGAATACTGCTCGTCTGTGAAAGCGATCTTTCTGTAATGAACGGAAAGTCCGTTTCTGATGGCAACGATCTGAGTTGTTTCGCTTGAAAGATAGCTTGAATATTTGCCGTTATCCTTTATATAGATACAGCCGTTCTTTTCATAGTTATCCATATTGTCCTTGAGAGCTTCGCTGATGATCTTTCGAACCTTCTCGTCCGTAACCTTCAGCTTCTCGGCTTCCATGCCGTACCAGTCTCTGCCGTAATAATAATCATTGTCTGACAGAAGCTGAACGGAATCAATATCATCTGCATCGGGGGTGTATTTTGAAGAGAGCTCGGGAATGAGAATGATAGCGAGAACAAGGACGATGCTGAGGCCTGCAACAACTGCAAGACCGGGGATAGCCTTTACGCAGTTTTTCCATTTTCTCGTGGAAATGATCTCATATGCGAAGTAGATAAGAACTGTGATGAGAGAGAAAATGATGAATGCTGCTATCTCAAGCTCAACAAGGAAAATAACGGGAATGAGAGCGAATGCCATTGTTATGGTGATTCTGATAACGTGCTGCCAAAGTCTGTCGGGGGCGGGGCAGGTTGCAGTCTCGCTCTTTCTCTTAACGAAAACGAGGAGCGCAAGAGCAAGATATACGATGCCGAGGCAGATGGAATAAATATCGGCGCTGAGGTTTTCCATAAGGGCTTTGCCTCCGCCTAATGTTGCGAAAAGCACGTTGAAGGTGGGGGAGAGGAAGGAGTTTGAATTTGCGTTGAAAACGAGAAATTCCGCTCTGCTTGAAATAACTGTGCTGAGGAGGATTATAATAACTCGGGGCAGGAAAAGAATAAGTCCCGCAACGCAGAAGTTTGAGAAAGCAGTTCCCGTGATCGCCATTGCAAGAGCGCATCCTCCCGTTGTTATGAGAAGGATGGCAAAATAGCTGAGAAGCAGGTCAAATCCGCCGCCCCATGAAATAACAAAGAGATGGGGAAGGCAGGTGTAGGTGATAAGACCGAGGAGGGAGCAGGTAGCGCTGACTCCGATGACCCAGGTATATACTGCCGCCATTTTGCTCACAAAGATGCAGGTGCGGGTGTAGGGAAGAGCGTGGTAAAAGTCGCTGGATGCTCTTTTGTTAAATACGGAGAAAAGGGAGAGAACCATGATAGGTGCTGCAAGGATTGCCATAAAGGCGCAGGACATAAGAACGGTCTCAAAGTTCAGGGGCATTGCCTCGAAGACATTAGGTCTGTAGGGTGAGTTGTCGTTCAGATAATACGTATATTCCGTCATCTGAATGATAACGGGAATGGACTGCAGAATGAGCATTGCCGCAAGGCAAAGGAATCCGAAAACGCGAAGGCGGCGAAGGCTCTCTGCATATATGCCTTTAGAAAATATAGTCTTTTTCATTGTTGATTCCTCCTTTAATCAAGATTGAAGGAATAGCCGAGGGCTTCCATTTCGTAGGTGAAAACTTCTTCCAAAGTGAGGGGAAGAACGTCGAGAAGAACGGGGTTCAGTGCCTGAAGCTTCGCAACAGTCTCCTCGCGCTCGCCCTTAACGATAAGGTTTGCAACGCTTCCGTGCTTTACAAAGCTTACGATCTCAATGCCCTCGAAGAGAGACTTATCGAAGTCCTCGGAGAAGGCGATCTGAACCTTATACTGAGAGGTTTTAAGATTCTGAACGTCGCTTTCGAGAATGATTCCACCCTTATGGAGAAGGGCAAGCTGATCGCAGGTGTCCTCAAGCTCACGGAGGGAGTGGGAGGTGATGATTGCAGTTGCCCCTCTGTCAACAACGTCCTGGCAGATAAGCTTTTTTATGTAGTTTCTCATAACGGGGTCAAGTCCGTCAAAGGTCTCGTCAAAGAAGATATATTCGGGCTTTGAGGCAAGAGCGAGGATAGTAAGTGCCTGGCGGCGCATACCCTTTGAGAAGGTGTTGATGCTCTTGTCCTGAGGAAGACCCAGATCACGGGCGAGAGTATTGAAGGTGTCCCAGTCAAAGGCGGGATAGAGAGAAGCATACATCTTGCCCATTCTTTTCAGGTTTGCTGCGGGGATATAGAAAAGTTCGTCGGGCACGTATGCGATCTTAGCCTTGGCGGAGGGGTTCTCGTAAATAGGCTCGCCGTCAAGAAGGGCCTCGCCGCCGTCGGGCTTATAAACTCCGGAGAGGATTCTCAGAAAGGTGGATTTTCCTGCACCGTTTGAGCCAACCATTCCGTATATACAGCCGTTCTGGATGTTACAGGTAACGTTTTCCAGAGCGCAGAAGCTGTCGAATTTTTTAGTAAGGTTTTTTACCGAAATCATTTGTGTGCCTCCTTTTTAGGTTTTTCTGCTCGGTTTACAGCATCGATGATCTCTTCTATCGGTACTCCTGCCAGAAGAAGCTCGGCAGTGATGGAGGTGATCTCCGAAAGACGTTTCTTTGCAATGCATTTAAGTATCTCGCCGGCTCCGGGCAAAACGTAGCAGCCCTTTCCGGGTACTGAGGCGATGATTCCCTTGGCATCAAGCTCGGCATAAGCCTTTTGGATAGTGTTGGGATTTACGGAAAGCTCAAGGGACAAGCTTCGCACGCTGGGAAGCTGCTCGCCTTCTCTGAGTATTCCCGCACCGATGCGCTTCTCGATCTGTTCTATGATCTGCTCATAGACGGGAGTGCGTGACATAACATCAATATAAAGCATCTTTTCCTCCTTTCTAACTGTACTATGTGTCTTAGTACAGTTTCATTATATCAAATATTTGGAAAGTGTCAAGAGGTTTTTGTGAAAAAAGTTTTGTCTCTCGTTGACATAGTGAGGGCTGTTTTGTATAATATAAGTAAGATATAATGGCGAAGAATGTGTTGAGGGTGATTCTAATTGATTATAATATAATTTCCGCCAAAGCGGAAATTTACCTTAATTATTCATTATTCATCATTCATTATTCACTATTCATTACTTAATTTCGCTCGGAGGTTAATATGCAAAACATCAAAAGATGCGAATACCCCCGTCCTTCTCTCAGACGAAGCGAGGAAAGCTGGCTTTGTCTCAACGGCGAGTGGGGTTTTGAAATAGATAAGGATGCCGAGACAGATGAGGCTGAATACTCCCAAAAAACGGCATACGAAAGAAAAATAATCGTTCCCTTCGTTCCCGAGTCAAAGGAGTCGGGCATTGAGGAAACGTATCATATGAAAAAGGTATGGTATGTGAGAGGCTTTGATCTTCCCGAGGGCTTTGACCTTCGTGAGGGAAGAGTGCTTCTTCATATCGGCGCTTGCGATTATCATACAAGAATCTGGATAAACTCCTCCTTTGCAGGCGAGCATAAGGGTGGATATACTCCCATTTGCGTTGATATTACAGACCACCTTACAAAGGGCGAGAACCGCATCAATATCTCAGCCTTTGACGACGTTTGCTCGAAGATGCAGCCATCAGGCAAGCAGTGCGAGGCCGAGGTAAACCACGGCTGCTTCTACACACGTTGCACAGGTATCTGGCAGACAGTTTGGCTTGAGTACGTTCCCGCGTCCTATATCAAGCACGTGAAGATCCTTCCCGATCCCAAGAACGAGAAGGCTGATTTCACAGTTAAGGTGCAGGGCAAGGGTAAGGTTTTTGCCAAGGTATTCTTTGAGGGCAAGGAAGTGGCCACCGCTGAAAGCCTTGCATGCGGCGGATATGCTACCTTCTCCGTAAAAATCGAGAATCCCGTTCTCTGGGATATCGGCGAGGGTAATCTCTATGACGTTGAGCTCACCTTCGGTGAGGACAAGGCATATGCCTACTTCGGTATGAGATATATTGAGACCGATGGCAGAAAGGTGTTCCTCAACGGAAAGCCTCTCTTCCAGCGTCTTGTTCTCGATCAGGGCTATTTCCCCGACGGAATCTATACAGCATCCGACTACTCTGAGTTCAAGCGCGATATTGATCTCCAGATGGCGGCAGGCTTTAACGGTGCGAGAATGCACATGAAGGTATTTGAGCCCGGATTTATCCACGAGGCCGATAAGGCAGGATATCTCCTTTGGGGCGAGTACCCCAACTGGGGACTTGATATTGCTCAGGATGCGTCAACTCCCCATATGCTTCCCGAATGGCTTGAGGCTGTGGAGCGCGACGTAAACTCTCCCGCAATCATTGGCTGGTGCCCCTTCAACGAGTCCTTCCCCATGGGAAACCGTGCACTTCCTCAGCTTTGCTATGATATCACAAAGGCATATGACCCCACCCGTCTCGTTATCGATTCATCCGGATGGGTGCATACTGCATCTACCGATATTTACGACAGCCATGACTACGATCAGAATCCCGAGACCTTCAAGGCAAGATATGAATGTCTTATTACAGGAGAGGGCGATTACCCTGTAAACTACCCCACTCTCGACGACGGATATGACGGAAAGATCCCCTATTTCGTTTCCGAGTTTGGCGGCTCCTTCTTTGATCTTGATGCGGTATACGAGTGCGGCGAGCAGGAATCCTCAAACCCCTGGGGATACGGCGAGGCTCCCAAGTCCCAGTCCGAGCTTCTTGCAAGAATCTCAGCTCTTTGCTCAATTCTTCGTGACAACGGAGAGATGTGCGGCTTCTGCTACACTCAGTTCACAGACGTTATGCAGGAAATGAACGGCGTATTCACATACGACCGCCGCCCGAAGCTCCCCCTCGAAGAATTGCATAAGGCAATCGCAGGAGAATAATAAATATATAAAAGGATATAGATTATGAAAACAAAAACCGTTAAAGGAATGAACGATTATCTTCCCTCCGATGCGGAGATTCGCGATTATCTTCAGTCCGTAATTATTGATACTTATAAGAATTCCGGCTTTGAGCATATCATCACTCCCATCGTTGAGGATGCGGAAAACCTCGATAAGAGCGAGGGCGGCGACAACCTTAACCTTATCTTCAAGGTTATGAAGAGAGGCGCAAAGCTCCAGAAGGCTCTCGAGAGCGGCAACGCAAAGGAGCTTTCCGATATGGGTCTTCGCTATGACCTCACTCTCCCCCTTTGCCGCTATTTTGCAAACAACCGCCAGAATCTCATGCTCCCCTTCAAGGCTATTCAGGCAGACCGCGTTTACAGAGCAGAAAACTCTCAGAAGGGCCGCCTTCGTGAGTTCGTTCAGTGCGATATCGATATCATCGGCTCAAAGGCTCCCGAGTGCGAGATCGAGCTTATCCTCACAACTGCTGAGGCTATCCGCAAGATCGGTATCGGCGATTTCAAGATCAAGATCAACGATCGCTCTCTCCTTCGCGCAGTTATCGAAAAGATCGGCTTTAGCGAGGAGAACTTCGATTCCGTTTGCATCACCTTCGATAAGCTTGATAAGATCGGCGCTGAGGGTGTAAAGGCAGAGCTTCTCTCAAAGGAATTTGACCCTGCAGTGGTTGACCGCTTCTGCGAGTTCTTCTCCGCAGGCAAGATCACAATGGATGACGTAAGAAATCTTCTCGGCGAATGCGATGCTCTCGCAAACGTTGAGTATATCATGAACTCTGTTACAGAGATCGCAGGAGACACAATCAAGCTTGAGTTTGATATCTCCCTCGTTCGCGGACAGGGCTACTACACAGGTACAGTATTTGAGATACACAGCATCGAATTCAAGGGTGCTCTCGGTGGAGGCGGACGCTATGATAACCTTATCGGTAAGTTCATCGGCGAGTCCATCCCCGCAGTAGGATTTTCCATCGGCTTTGAGAGAATCTTCGCTATCCTCAAGGACCGCGGAAACTTTAAGATTCCCGATGGCAAGGATAAGGTAGTTATCCTCTACGATCGCGAGAACTATATCGCAGCTCAGAGAAGAGCAAGAGAGCTTCGTGCAGATTATGACGTAACTCTCTGCGAGAGAACAAAGAAGGCAGGAAAGCAGCTTTCCCGTTATGCTGAGCGCGGATACACATGGTTCTTCACAGAGGGCCAGTCCGAAGAGCTCCAGCCTCTTAACTAAGAGGAGAGACGGTCTCTTTTTTGTAAAAAAGCTCCGCAAAAAACTTCAAAATAAAATGGTTACAGGTATTGCCTGTAGCCATTTTATTTTGCTTATATTCAAATTCGTATTTATCGCGAAGACGATATTGGTGTTTCGTAGGGGCTGATGCCCACATCAGCCCGCCCATCTGCACGAGAACGAAACGATATTCACAGCGAATTGTTACGTCTGTAACGGGCC
>JAZUAR010000162.1:0-4308 GCA_045638055.1 Candidatus Avispirillum sp. | reverse complement strand
TCTCGCGGATAGCTGAATTTTAAAGTAGATCCCGCCCCATCGGGGCGCCCTCCCTTGGGTCGGGTTCGACTCCGCAAACATCATACTATGATGTTTGCTCCGCTCAGGATGACGCATCAAGGCTCGAGCTCCTTCAAATATCGTTTTGTTCTCGTGCAGATAGGCGGGCCGATGTGGGCATCGGCCCCTACGAAATACCAATCACATCTCCCCCACAAACCCGAATTTAACAAAATGAAGAAATCCGCCCGAGGGCGGATTTCTTCATTTTGCTCAGTTATGTCCGTTGATGCGCACTCTTGAGTCTTCTGCGATTCGTGCGTGATCGTTTTTATTAACGCTTATCATCTGCTTGGACTTATTAAATCCGCAGATCTCGCCCTTTTCGTCAAAGAGGGGGACGTCGCATATTCTGAATTCGCAGGCATCGGGAAGGATCAGCACGCTCTCAGCGCAAAGGTCCCAAAGTCCCTGAGCCCAATCGATGGCATGGAATCTTTCAACAAGGAATCTGCCCAGCTTACTGCCGGAATACTGCTCCGCGATCTGTGCGTTTGTGCGATAGAAGGGAGCAACCGTTCTTCCCGCCTCAACGAGGAGGATATTCTCGGAAAGCTCGAAGAACATCTTTCCGCCCTCGATATCGTTGTGATAGTTATACTCTCCCGTATTGGTGGTGCTGTCAAGTCCGTCAAGACCGAGCCACACCGTTACGAGCTTCTCTCTTATATCAGGATAAAGGGCAAGGGCGCTTGCGATATTTGTGATACATCCTGTGGATACGGAATAAACAGGGCCGTCTGCCTCTCTTACCATCTTTGCGATCATATCAACGCAGTTGCAGGGCACGGGGCCGCCGCTTCTCGTAATATAATCGGGGCATCCCGCAATTGCGCCGTATTTTACCTCGGTCTCGCTGTGGGCAATGATATCCGCGCTCTCCTGTCTGCCTGATTCAACGGTCTCGTGGGAGTTTTCGTTATAGGGCGCGCAGGTCACCGCAAGAACTCTCACCTTATCAGGGGATGCAAGAGCATAGCCGCAGGCAAACTGATCGTCTCCGTCTGCTCCCATATCGCAGTCTACGATAATATCCTTAATTCTGTCTGATCTTATGTCCTTGAGTATCTCTTCAAGCGTCATGGTAATCTCTCCCTGAATATCCAGTTTATTGCATCATAAAAATGCTTGCTTTCAGTTTCACAATAGAATTCGGAATCTGTCATCCTTCCATCATAATAACAGTCCCTTCTTGTAAGGCATCCGTTTTCGTAGGTGTTGCCGTAATAATAGACCCATTTGTAGCCCGCGCTCTCACTTGTTACCTTTTCCTGAGTTACGTATCCCGAGGAAAGGGTGTATTCGTGGGTCACCTTCAAGGAATCAGTTACCTCTGTCAGTATCCTGCCCGCCTCGTCATAGGTGCAGGTCTTTTGCGCGTGATAATATCCGTTTTCTCCGTTGTATCGGGAAAACCTCGTGGCTACGTGGGTTCGCATATCATCATAAAGCAGCCTGTACATGGTGTTCTTCTGCTGTACGTTTCTTGAGCTTTGCGTTGCGATCTTGCCGTCAGGCTCATAGGTATAGGTATATGCATTCTGAATCTGACCCTCGCAGTAGCGCTTTTCATCAATTATCCTGCCGTTTTCGTCAAGATAATAATCGTCCCGCCATTTTTCCGTTCGGGTATCGTTTACCGTTACTACCCATTCCCTTCTGAGGGGGAGACCGTTTTCGTCAAAGAAGACTGTGTAGGTTATGGGAGTCTCCTCGGTGTAATCCGTTTTGGTAAGAGTCATTTTATCCGCAGAATAGGTGTATTCCCACTGGAGCTTTCCGTCCTTCTCTTTTCTGAGGGGGACTGTGTAGGTGCTCTTTTCCAAGGGCTCCGCAGGCTTGGTTTCGGTGGCGCCTGTTATCTCTTCTGTTGTTTCGGGGGCGGTTGTTTCCACATTTCCTTCCCCTGTGCAGGAAAACAGGGCAAAGCACATGGCAAAAGCCAGAAAAATCATTATTTTTTGAAAAACAGACTTCATTTTACCCTTTCCCTCCCTTATTATTATCCCTTTGATGCCACAATGCACCCAACAAGGTGAACATTTGTTCGTTTTTCTCTTGAAATGCGTAATACAAAGTATTATAATGTTATCAGACGGTGTCGGTACACTCTCGAGTCCGACGTAAGCCGTAGGCTCAGCTTTCGCTACCCTGAGCCCTCCCGTACTGTTACAATAACATAATTTCTGCATCGAGTCAAGTATATGCTTTCAGTCCCCCTAAGGGACGACAAACTTCTCCTTGCTGATTTTTGCTTTATCGACAAAATGATGCTTTAGCGCACCATATTGCAACAAAATCAGCTATTGAAAGCCTTGACACAATTACCAAAAATTGGTAATATCTATGCAGATGGAAACAGAAAGGAAGGTCAAAATGGAAATCGATATTGAAAAGCTTAAAGAAACCGTTGTTTCAAGAAATACTACCCTGGAGGCTCTTGCATACGAGCTTGGAATAAATCGGAGCACCCTCTACAGAAAGCTCAGGCGCGGCCCCTCAGCCATCAGCCTGCTGGACGCAAAAACCATCTCAAAAAGCCTCAGACTTTCCCCTCTCGAGGCTGACAGTATTTTCGGAGGCGGCTATGTCTCTCATATGTAAGGATGGAATCTCACCCTGCCACGCCTGCGGAAGCTGCTTTGAATACGAGGATTATTGCAGCGACTGCCGCCGTCATATGGCAGAAGGGGAAAAATATTATAAGCTTGAACGAAAGATCATCTGCGAGGACTGCACCGATACCCCGGAGGGGGAAATGTGCATCCTCTGCAGAAAGCCCACCTCCAACGGAATACGCTACGGAGATATTATCCTTTGCCGCTCCTGCTCGGGCGTTGCCACAGGATATATCGGATATATTTGATGATAAGAACACACTGAATAAAGGAATGGTGATATTAATGCCGAATAAAGCTATAGACGCACAGATCTTCTGCCCCTTTTATATTACCGAATCAAAAATGAGCATAACCTGCGAGGGCATCATCGGTGCCCAGACCGTTTCACGATTCAATAACGAAACGGATAAGGTATACCACGAAACAGCCTTCTGCACCGATAAGACCTGCGCCGGCTGCGGAGTTTACTCCTCACTCATGAAAAACTACCCTACTCCGAGGATAAGACATTGAGGTTGGGAGGTATTGGTGCGACCCACAGCGCGTCATCCTGAGCGAAGTAAAACACCACAGTGCGGTGTTTTACGAAGTCGAACCATCCCTTAGGATGGTGCCGAAGGCAGGATCTACGAAAAGTTTTCGATAGCTCCTATCATTTATCGCAGATCCCGCCCGCAGGGGCGCCCTCCTTTTGGTCGGGTTCGACTACGTAAATATCATACTATGATATTTACTCCGCTCAGGATGACGCGAAAAATGTGCATAGCTCAATTTCAATCTTTTTTTGATAAACGCAAATTCAAAAAAATCCCTCTTGCAAACCGCAAGGGGGATCTTTTATTAAATTTTATAAATCCATTCTTCAAAGGTCGGATAGGTGACAGTTCCCTCATATTTTGCATTATTTGATATCACTTCTCTGTCTATCATGATCTCTACGTCAACATGTGGGTCAATAACAAAATCCTGTCCTTTGATCTGGGTTTTAAACGTTATTGCCTTTTCGCCTTCGATTTCTTTATAGCGATAATTATTCAATACTTTTATCTTTTTGCCGTTGATAAATATGTCAATATGTTCTTTCACAAAGAAACTCCTTTATCTTCGCCATCTGCTTTTCGCCCTCGGCGCGGCCGAGGTCGTAGACGCTTTGAAGCACTGCGGGGTCCTTTTCAAGGCGCTTTATGGGGAGCTTTGACTCGGGTCGGATGACGAGGACTGCGCCCTCTTTTTCCCTTTTTGCAACGTACTCGAGAGTTTCGTTATAAACCTCGTGGCGGCGCTCCATGGCCTCCACGACTTTCGGGTATTTTCTGAGAGTCAGCTTCACTAAAGAAAGCATGCTCGCCTTGTCTTTTCTGTAGCTTTCGGGCTGAGTGAGGATGATAACGTTTTTGTCGTATCCGATACTTTCGAAAAATCTGAGAGGAACGGAATCTGCAATGCCTCCGTCAAGAAGGCGCATATCTCCTACCTCCACCACGCGGGAAACAAGAGGAAGGGAGGCTGACGCCTGAATATGAAGAAGGTCCTCGCCAAGTCCGTCGTAGCATTTGTAATAAACAGCCTCTCCCGTTTTGCAATCCGTTGCCACGGTGTAAAACTCCATGGGGTTTGCAATAAAGGC
>JAZUAR010000161.1:0-21516 GCA_045638055.1 Candidatus Avispirillum sp. | reverse complement strand
CTCCCGACGTAATTGCAGGAGACCTTGACAATAACGGAGAGATCAATTCACTTGACTCCAATATTCTCAAGAGGATCATTGCAGGAAAGATCACACCTGATGCTTATCAGATCCTTGCAGGAGACGTTGACGGCTCAGGCGAGGTCAACGTATATGATTCCTATACAATCAAGCAGATCCTTTCAGGTAAGCTTAATTAAAAATCAAAGCAAAAAGGCGGGTGCGATAATTTTATCGCAACCGCCTTTATATTTTTATGAATTGAATATAATACTCACCGTGGTGCCTTCGCCCTCAACGCTTTCAAGCTTTACGAGGGCGTTATGAACAAGGGCGCCGTGCTTTACGATGGAAAGACCGAGACCCGTTCCGCCTATCTCGCGGGAATGGCTTTTATCAACGCGGTAAAAGCGCTCGAATACACGGTCGCAGTGCTCTTTCGGGATACCTATTCCCGTGTCCTTGACGGTGACGGTGGGATGTCCGTTCTTTACAGAAACGTGCACATCCACCCTTCCGCCCTCGCGGTTGTACTTGATGGCGTTGTCGCAAAGATTGTAGATCATCTCGGAAATAATAGAAGGGATTCCTTCAATATTCGTATGGTCACCAAAAAGGCTGAGAGTGACCTTTTTCTTATTTGCAACGTGACCGAGTCGGTGGATGACCTCATCGGCATAGAGATAAAGGTCTATATCCTCGCGGTCGATAAGGGGAGCGCTTTCGTCAAGCTGTGAAAGCTCGATTATATCGTTAACAAGGGTTATAAGTCTGCCCGATTCATCGTGGATATTTCGGGCAAAGTTCGTCATATCCTCAGGCTTCACGATTCCGTTCATCATGATCTCCGAAATGCCGTAAATGGAGGTCAGAGGAGTTTTCAATTCATGGGAAACGTTGGAGGTGAATTCGCGGCGCATGGTGTCGCGCTGCTCCTTTTCCGTAACGTCAAGAATAAGAAGAACAGCTCCGCTGACCTTTTCTTCAACATATACGGGGTTTGCAAATATCTGATAGGTCTTGCCGTTAATTTCCATAAGGGGACGGCACTTTTCTCCCGAAAGAACGCAGTGCACAGCTTTTTCAAAGGCGGGGCTGTCGTTAAAGGAGAGAACGCTGTCGCCAAGGTCCTTCTGATTGACGGAAAACTGCTTCAGCGCACTTTTGTTGTAGGAAAGAAGCTCGCCCTTGGAATCGATAAGGATAAGTCCCTCGGACATATTCTGAGTTATTGTCAGAAACTCCTCCTGGCGCTTTTTCAGGTCTGCCATCTGCAGGTCGATAAGCCTGTTCTGTCTGTCTATTTTTCGCAGAAGGGGAGCTATCTCGGGATAGTTTTCCCTGAGAGACGGCTTTTCGAAATCTATTTCGTTAATGGGCTTGACTATCTTTTTTGCAAGGGAGGAGGAAAGTATTGCGGAAAGGGCCGCAACGACTATCAGTGCGCAGATGAGGGGGATGAGCATACGGATAATAACTGCGCTGACGGTTATCTGGTCTGCGGAAACTCTGAGCACCGTGCCGTTTGAGAGGCGGCGGGCATAATAATACGTTTTTTCCATAAGGGTAGAGGAAATGCGATAGCTCTCACCCTCGCCGCTTTCCAGAGCTTCCATAACCTCCTCGCGGTTGAGATGGTTTTCAAATTCGTGAGTATCGTCTACGGTGTCGTAGAGAACGGAGCCGTCTGTGTCGATAAGAGTAATTCTGTGCTCCTCCTCCTGAAAGCGCTCAAGATATTCCTTGCCCTCGATCTCAGTACCCGCGCAAAGATAATCTGCAGCGATCATTATTTCCTTGCGAAGCTCACCGTTGAAAAGAGGATAGGAAATACCGAGAATAACCAGCATTGCGCAGACAAAGGTCACGAGAGTTGCAATAAGGATAGAGTTGTGTATTTTTTTGGTCACGGCTCAGTCTCCTATCTTGTAGCCGATTCCGCGGACAGTTTCGATAAGGTCGCCGCTTTCCAGAAGCTTTGAGCGGAGGGTTCTTATATGAACGTCCACCGTGCGGTTTTCGCCGTCAAACTCATATCCCCAGATGCGTCTGAGTATCTGGTCGCGGGTAAATACCGTGCCGGGGCTTGAAATGAGAAGGCAAAGAAGCTCAAACTCCTTGAATGTCAGGGAAACGTCCTTGCCGTTTGAGCGGACGATATGCTTTGCGGGGCAAACGTAGAGAGGGCCCTGAGTATATTCTCCGCTGTCGCCGCTGTCGCCGCATCTGCGAAGAAGAGCCTTGATTCTCGAAATAAGCTCCATAATGCCAAAGGGCTTGGAAACGTAATCGTCGGCACCGGAGTCAAGTCCGAGCACCTTGTCATATTCTGTGGTCTTTGCGGTAAGCATAATAACAGGCACGTTTTTGGTATCTTTTCTGCCTCTCAGCTTTTTTAAAACTTCAATGCCGTCCTCCTCAGGGAGCATAACGTCAAGAAGGATAAGATTGGGAGGGCAGGAGTCAACGGCGCGCCAGAAATCCGAGGGTCTTTCAAAGCCCTTGGCCTCAAAGCCCGAGTTGTTGAGGGCGTATTCTACAAAGTTACGGATGCTTGCGTCATCCTCAAGAAGATAGATCATATATCGTCTCCTTTTTGTTTTTACAATTTCAGTATATATCTTTTTATTATGTATTTCAAGAAAAAAAGGTATAAAGCGCATTATTTAACGAAGATTTAACCTAAACGGGATTTCAGATTTAACAGCTGTAATGTATCATTAGGTTGCAATGACAAAAAAGGGCGTTTGCCCTCAACATAAATATAAACGAATAAAAGGCAGGAATTAAAATGACATCAGCAGATATCATGCAGCTTTTTCAGAGCCTTATCTGGCTCCTTGCAGGCGTAGGTATATTTATTGTCGGAATGAACTTCATGGGCGATGCCCTTGAAAAGAGCGCCGGCAACGGTATGAAGCGCTTCCTCGAAAAGATCAGCAACAACCGCTTCTCAGGCGTATGCGTAGGTGCAGGCGTAACAGCAATCATTCAGTCCTCATCCGCAACGTCAGTCATGGTCATCGGTCTTGTTAACGCAGGCGTTATGACCCTTATGCAGGCAACACCTATCATCATGGGTGCAAACATCGGTACAACCATCACAGGTGTGCTTGTAGCTCTCAAGAACGACTATTTCAACATGGCAATGTATCTCCTCGCATTTGCGGGAGTTATGATGGGCTTCTTCAAGAAGGAAAAGGTTAAGATCATGGGAAGCCTCTTCTCAGGCCTCGGTCTTATCTTCGTAGGTCTTGAGATCATGTCCAGCGAGCAGGCATTCGGAAATCAGCTTGTTAAGGATATGTTCACAGCCGTTTTCCAGAGAATTGATTTCCCCCTTCTTCTCATCCTTGTAGGCGTTATCTTTACAGCCCTCATTCAGTCCTCCTCTGCGGCAACCGGTGTAGTAATCGCCATGGTTGGTACAGGAATTCTTCCCCTTGAGCTTGCCCTCTTTATCGTACTCGGTGCAAACATCGGTACCTGCGTAACAGCTCTCCTTGCATCTGTTGGTGCAAACGCAAACTCCAAGAGAGTAGCTCTTATCCACTTCACATTTAATACTATCGGCACAGCCTTCTTCACAGCCCTTATCTGGATCTTCAAGGAGCCTGCCGTAAACCTTCTCGTATCCGTATTCCCCGGAGACGACCCCATGTCTCTCCAGATGAGAGTATCCCTCTTCCACGTTATCTTCAACGTAACAACAACACTTCTTCTCCTTCCCTTTGTAAAGCAGCTTGTTAAGTATTCCGAGACAGTTATCAAGGAAAAGAAGAGCGAAGAGGATTCCCTTTCTCTCCACTACGTTGACGAACGACTCCTCACAGTCCCCTCCGTTGCTCTCAGCCAGGTTAAGAAAGAGGTTGACTATATGCTCAGCGTAGCAGAGGAGAACACACGTCTTTCCTTTGTTGCAATGGAGACAGGCTCTGCAGAGCACTCTGAAAAGATCGCCCAGAACGAAAAGATCATCGACTATACAAATAAGGCACTCACTCAGTTCCTTATCAAGCTTTCCGTAGACGTTGAGGAAAGCGATGAGGTTATCATCGGATCTTACTTCCACGTTCTTAACGACATCGAGCGTATCGGTGACCACGCAGAGAACTTCCACGAGATCGGCGTTGAGATGATCTCAAAGAAGATCACCTTCTCCGATGCTGCACGCAGCGGCATTGCCGATATGAGAGACAGCGTTATGGAGATGTTCGTTCGCTCCAAGGAAGCCTTCGATCACCTCAATATTGAGGAGCTTTCCGACCTCACAAGCCTTGAGGAAAACGTAGATACAATGAAGAAGAAGCTTATGTCAAGCCACTTCATCAGACTTGCCGACGGTAACTGCAGCGCTGAGCTCAGCCCCTACTATTCATCTGTTGTAACAGGCCTCGAGAGAGTTGCCGACCACCTTGTGAACGTAGGCTACAGTATCGTAGACCCCACAGGCTCACAGAAATAAAGATACGGTCGCTTTTTTGTAAAAAAGCTCCGCAAAAAACTTTAATTAAAAAGGCTCACCAAGTTTTTCTTGGTGACCCTTTTTAAGCCCTTTACAGGGCTTTTCTACAAAGAAACAATCCCCCTTCACGACAAACTCAAATTATATAAATGCTTTTTAAAGTTTTTTGAGAGTGCAGAGGACTTTTTTACAAAAAAGTCCTTTGCATTACATCCCGACAAACCCGAATTTAACATTAAATATCAAATGATAAAAATATGCATTTGTGCTACTCGTCAAAAATCGCTGTGATATTATGTAAAAAATAACAACGAACCTTCACAAAATGTAAAATACTCTTGAAATCTGCGTTAATTGTAGGTATAATGAAAATGAATTTATGCGCTCACAGGAATTTTTTGGGGTGTATAGATTCCCAATCATTAGTTTTTAAAATAAAAACACCAATAAAGGAGTATTTATGGATCTTTTTGACGTTCTGTCCCTTCTTGGCGGTCTTGCTCTTTTCCTTTACGGTATGACCGTAATGGGCAATGCTCTTGAAAAGAGAGCAGGTAATAAGCTGAAGATGCTTCTTGAAACCCTTACATCCAACACGTTCAAGGGCTTCCTTCTCGGTCTTATTGTAACTCTTGTTATTCAGTCCTCTTCCGCAACTACCGTAATGGTAGTCGGCTTTGTAAACTCCGGTATCATGACTCTCCGTCAGGCAACCGGCGTTATCATGGGCGCAAACCTCGGTACATCCATCACAGCATGGATCCTTTCTCTTACAGGTATCGAGAGCTCCAATTTCTGGATCCGGCTTTGCAAGCCCTCTTCCTTCGTTCCCGTTCTTGCTGTTATCGGTATCTACCTCTTCATGTTCCAGAAGAAGCCCAAGCACAAGGATACAGGTGTAATCTTCCTTGGCTTTGCTTCCCTTATGTTCGGTATGGAAATGATGTCCGATGCGGTTTCCGGACTTAAGAACGTTCCTGAATTCACTCAGGTTCTCACGATCTTCTCAAACCCCATCCTCGGTGTTCTCGCAGGTACAATACTTACAGCCATCGTTCAGTCCTCTTCCGCTTCCGTAGGTATTCTCCAGGCGCTCACAACATCAGGAACAGTTATGTATGCAACAGCTATTCCCGTTATCATGGGTCAGAATATCGGTACTTGCGTATCTGCTATGATCTCCTCCATCGGTGCATCCAAGAACGCAAGAAGAGCAGCGATCATCCACCTTTCCTTCAACGTTATCGCAACTCTTATCCTTCTTCCCCTCTGGTATCTTGTTGACTATTTCGTAGGCTTTGCCTTTGTAGATACAGCGGCAAATCCTCTCGGTATTGCAACTGTTCACACAGTATTCAAGCTCTTCGCTCTTATCCTTCTCATGCCTGCTTCCCGTCTTCTTGAGAAGCTTGCTAACGTTATCGTTAAGGAAGGCAAGACAAACGACGGCACAGAGCTTCTCGACGAGCGTCTTCTCGTAACTCCTCCCGTTGCTATCGCACGCTGCAAGGAAGTTACTATCGCTATGGCTGAGATCTCCGTTAAGTCTCTCCACGACTCCATCAGCCTTCTCACAAAGTATGATGAAAAGCTCTTCGATAAGATCCGCGAGGATGAGAATAAGGTGGATATGTACGAGGATAAGCTCGGCTCCTATCTTGTAAAGCTTACAAGCCAGGATATGAACGAGGAGGACAGCCTTGAGGCAAACAAGCTTCTCCACGTAATCAGCGACTTCGAGCGTATCTCCGACCATGCACTTAACATTGCAGGCAGCGCAGAAGAGATCAACGATAAGAAGCTTGAGTTCTCTCAGGAGGCAAAGCGCGAGCTTGAGACCCTCACAGCTGCTATCAACGAAATTCTCAATCTCACTCTCGAGAGCTTCTCCCACGATAACCTTGATAAGGCTATCATCGTAGAGCCTCTTGAGCAGGTTGTAGACCATCTCAAGGAGCTTCTCCGTAAGCGCCACGTTAAGCGTCTCCGCAAGGGCGAGTGCACAATCGAGCTTGGCTTCGTTCTCACAGATATCCTCACAGACTTCGAGAGAGTATCCGACCATTGCTCCAACATCGCCGCTTGTATGCTTGAGATCGCACACGATGAATTTGATATTCATGAGTATCTCAGAAACGTAAAGGCAGGAACTGAGGAAGAGTTCAACCATTACTTCGACTACTACTCAATGAAGTATTCCATCGCAGAATCCAAATAACAAAAATAATAAAAAGAAAACCTGCCGAAAGGCAGGTTTTCGTAGTTTTTGGGGAAAGATTAAATTATGATGAATAAAAATAAACATAAATTGAAAAACGTTGCAAGGCGCTACGGCGAAGTGATAAGAGAGCATAAGGGCACCTTTGCAGTATACGTTGTCCTTCGCGCCCTTGTTATCGCCGTCGGTACAATTTCCTTTCTCAGAGGAAATTATCAGAACTTTTTTCTGTGCGTCTTGTCGCTGATACTGTTTTTGCTCCCCGCATTCGTGCAAAAGAATTTCGGCATTGAGCTTCCACAGACCCTTGAGATAATAGTCCTTCTCTTTATTTTTGCCGCAGAAATTCTCGGAGAGATCTCGGGCTTTTACGTTAAGGTGGTGTTCTGGGATTCCATGCTCCATACGGCAACGGGATTCCTTGCCGCCGCCATCGGATTTGCGCTTCTTGATATTTTTAACAGAAACGAGCGCTTCAAGTTTCAGATCTCCCCCATCTATATGGCGGTGGTGGCATTCTGCTTTTCAATGACGGTGGGAGCCGTCTGGGAGCTTTTTGAGTTCTCCATGGATTTCTTTTTCGGGCTTGATATGCAAAAGGATACGGTAATCAGCGCTGTAAGCTCTGTAAGCTTTGATCTTACAAAAAGCAATGAGGTTATAACCTTTGCGGATATTGCCTCTGCGGAGCTTATAACAAAAAGCGGCGAGGTCATCCGCCTTGCTGACTTTGGCATCACAGGATATCTTGACGTGGGGATCATAGATACAATGAAGGATCTTTTCGTAAACCTTATCGGCGCATTTGTTTTCTCCGTCATCGGCTATGTTTATATCAAGACCCGCGGCAAGGGAAGATTTGTAAAGAAATTCATACCGACCATCAAGGAGGAGGATTAAAGGCTTTTATTGTTGACCTTATTGTAAATATTTTTTCAAAAACCTCAACAAAAGAGCTTTTTTGTGATATACTGAATAAAATACAAAAAGGAGGTCCACCGTGAAAAAAACAGTTTCAGCAATACTTGTTATTGCTCTTTTGTCGGCCCTCCTTTTTTCCTTTTCTCTGCCTGTTTTTTCCGAGGGGGAGCAAACGAAAAGCTACAATATCGATATTTTCAAAAAGGAGCTGTGGGTTCCGGGAGGCGACGTTTCCGATATTTCCGAAAAGCACGCCGCAGACGGCACTTTGCTGGTAGTCAATGCGGTAAAGGAAAGCAGATCCGTCAGCATCCGATCCGAATTTGAGGCCGTTGACCTTTCCGAATATACCGAGGCGGCTCTCCGACTAGCCATTCGCGGCGAGGGGGAGAAATATGATGTTGAGGTCATCCTTTATTCGGGCGATATCGCGGTTTCCGTTCCTTTCTCCGTAACGAACGATGAGGCTGTGCTGTATATACCTATTCCCAAAGAAATAGCCCCCGCCTTTGACGGAATATATATATCTGCAAAATGTGCAGACAAGCCCCTGAATTATATGAATCTTATTTCATTCACGGCTGATAACACGTATACATATTCCTACGAAAAGCTCTTTGGCTGCAGCGACGTTTATTCCGAAAACGAATATGAGCGCACAGCGGAGTCCTTTACCGTCACTGCCGACAATGGCGAGGCGCGGGTAAGCTTTGATTTTTCAGAAAAGCTGACGGAAAATGATAATATTCTTGTATGGGTGGCTCTTTCAACGGCCGCTTCCGGAAGCATCAGCGCCGAAACCGTTGATGCAGAGGGAACAGCCTTTGCCTCCCCCCAGCAGACGGTTTCGTATAACGGCACTTATTCCTTTTTGCTGAAGGGTGGATTTGAGGACTTTTCTCTCCGCCTCTTCGGTCTTTCCGATAAATCGGCAAAGATCACCCTGACGGGAGCGGGAATCTATTCCGTCGGTGAAGCTCAAAAAAGCTACGGAAGTATTTCCTCCTGCCGATATGACGGTAAAAAGATCTCCGTTTCAGGTGCACTTTCAAAGGAAGCGACCGCAGAGTATAACGGCTCAAGGATATTGCTTTATGCTATTCCCGCAACCGATGTGGGAAGCTTTGAGATAATGGACTATAAGCCTGTGGCATCCTCAGGCTTTTCCACAAAATTCCGTATCAACTGCGAGCTTGATAAAACCTATGCCGAATATTTCTATAAGGTCGTTCTTGATACGAAGGATGGGCTTTTGCCCGTGGGAAATATCTGCGCCCCCGCGGGAGGAGCGACAACCCAGAGCACTATCGCAACCCATACCGTGATGTACGGTGCAGATGCCGCAGATGCCTTTGAAACCAACATTTCCGCCGTTATCGTTGATATCTTTGCGGGAAAGCTGCTGGAGAATGAGGATATCTATTCGGCACAGATCTATAATTACAAGAAAAGGTATTATTTTAATAAGGAATACTTGAAAGAGCTTGACGACCGTATGCAATTTTACGCCTCTGCGGGAGTTGACGTTTATTTCAGATTTTACTCCGATAACGAGGGCTATACCTTTGATTATTCCGCAGACAGCCCTGAAAGCATTTCCCTTATGTGCGCGGTTTCGGGATTTATTTCCGAGCGCTATCCGAAGGTCAAGGGATATATAATGGGTGTTGCCGCAAATGAGCATATCACCAATCTCACTGCAGAATATGCAGAGTCAAAGGCGCGTCTGCTTGCTGTTTTCTGCGAGAGCGTCAGAGCAAAGAATCCCACGACTCAGGTCATAGTTCCATATTCCGCAAACACCGGAGCAGACCCTTATCTCACATGCGCTCTTCTGAGCCACTATCTTTCCAAATACAAATCAGGCGCCCTTGCCTATATGTATGAAACAACAAAGGATATCTCGGCATCTTATTCTGCCGCGGCCCATCTTTCCTCTATTGCAGCACAGTTTGCCGCACCCTCAAACGGCGCCGCCGTTTTATGGAATGCGCCCAGTACAAGTAATATCGAGGAAATAACAAAGGGCTATCGGGAGCTTTGCGACCATGCTCAGCTTCTCGGGCTTCGATTTGCGGCGCTTTCCGTTGCAAGGGCGGAGAAAAGCCCTGCGCTTTACGATTCTCTCAAGACAATGCTTGATATGGAAAATCTCATCGATACTCAGATCAGCCGATTTGAGCCTGTAAAGAATCCTTCGGATTTTCTCGGAAGCTATGCTTTATGGGATTTCACGTCATCCTACGATACGGCAGGATGGGTATCGGGAGGAAGCTTCTCCCGCCCCGTAACCGCCAAGGGCGAGAAGGGTCAGCGCGTTATGATGGTAGAGGGCTCAGGCCTTTCCGAGGGCGCGGGAATACTCATCGGCAAAACCGATACCTCCCTTGACCTTTCCGACGTATGCGCAAGAGTTTCCTTCTCCGTAGTCAGTGCCGAGGCAAAGACGGCAGACGTTACCGTCATCTTCGGAAGCGGCGAAACAAGAGCTGAGTTTATTGCAACGGTCGAGTGTAACAAGGCAACCTCCCTTGTCTGCGATATGAAGGATTTTGCAGGAAGCGAAAGCGTTGATTATGCTGCTCTCATCGTCAGAAGCCAGCAGAATGCGGGAGCAAACGTCTCGAAGATCGAGCTTTGCAGCAGCTCCGAAAGCAGCGAAGCTCTGGAGGCAAAATTCCGTCCGCCCATGGCAGATGAGCATGATCCTCTTCTGTATATCATCATAATTTTCGTGATGGCAGGCACGGTCACCGTATTTTCTGTTTTACTGAAAAAGCAGATATCCCGAAAAAAGAAATGATTTTTTCGAAAGGATTTTGTGAATGAACAAATATAAGCTTATAAGCATGGCGGCGGCAGCGCTTATCTTTGTCGGCGGATGCATATATCTGTGGGTAGGCGAGGCAATGCTTTTACCCGTGCTGATCTTGGCTGTTATATCTGTCTGCATTATGGGAGGCGCCAATGCCGCAGAGGTAAAGGCATCGGGAAAGGGGGATTTCATTTCCTATATTCCCGCAATCTGCTTTTTCGTTCTTGCCGCATTTATATGCGCCGCAGTTGTTTTTCTTCTGATGAGCTAAAGCGCTTGAAGTCCAAAAATAAAAAGGCAAAGACCAACGATAAAAAAGACCGTAAAATGAACTCGTTCATTTTTACGGTCTTTTCTCAGCTTGGAGATAACCTGATAAAGCTTTTTGAAGGTTAACGTTAATTTGCGTTTAAAGTGACAGTAAATCTGCAGCCGCCATTCTCAATGTTTTCAGCCTTGATCGTGCCCTGACAAATTGTCAGAATACGGCTGACAAGAGAAAGACCCAGTCCGTTTCCCTCGGATTTGTGGGAGGTGTCCTCCTGATAGAATTTATCAAAAAGATGCTTCTGAGTTGTTTCCGAAAGGCCGGGACCCTCGTCCTCGACTGTGAAAATGATAGTCGTATCTGCTTTTGCAAGACTGATTCTGATCTCACTGTTTTCGGGGGAAAACTTTATTGCATTTGAAATTATATTATCCCAGACATGGTGCAAAAGAGCCTCGTTGCCCATATACTCAACGATTTCAAGCTCTGCATCAAAGTCTATATTCTTCTTTTCCCATGCAGGCTCAAGAACAACGATAGACTGTCTTATCTGCTCATCAAGGCGAAAATGTGTTTTATGTGTTACAATGGACTGGTTTTCAAGCTTTGATAAAAGCAGGATATTTCCCACAAGGGTCGAAAGCCTTTTTGTGTTTATAAGTATCTTTTCAACGTACTCCTGCTCCTCATCGGTAAGACTCTCGCAGCCTTGGAGAAGGGTAGTGTATCCCTCTATTGCATTGATGGGAGTCTTGAATTCGTGGGAAACGTTTGAAACGAAGTCTGTCTGCAAAATTTCCGTTGCATTCAATTCCTCCATCATGAGATTGAAGCCTGCGTTTACCTCACGAATCTCTCTCCACGATTTTTCCGTATCAAGACGGACGGAGAAATCTCCCTGTGCTACCTTCTGCATAGCCTCTCTCAGCTGCTTTACAGGGTCAAAGAAAAGACGGGAAAAAAGTCTTGTCGCAACGCCTATGGCAATAAGGCTCAGCACAGCAATCTGAACGAAAAGAGGAATCCTTGCAAAGGAAGGGAAAAACATTGTTATCAGGCTTGAAAGACCGAAGGCAACGAGGATAAACACCAGCGCCTCTGCGATAACAAGCATGGTCAGCTTTGTTTTGAGATTAAACCAGCCAACCTTGGTGTTTCTCAGAGCATCAAACAGCTCTCGGCTCTTCTCGGGATTTTTGTCCTTGTTTTTCAAAGCTTCACCACCTTATAGCCGACTCCGCGTATAGTAACTATCTTGAAGTCCTTGTTGTCGCGGAAGCGGTCGCGAAGTCTTCCTATATGCACGTCAACGGTGTGAGTGTCGGAATCGTATTCATAGCCCCAGACCTCGTCCATAAGCTGCTGGCGGGTGAATATCTTTCCGGGGTAGGAAGCCATCTTGTAAAGAAGCATAAATTCCTTTTGAGGGAGAGTCAGACTTTCCTTTTCTGTTACCACCGTAAAGCTGTCATATTCCAGCACCGTTTGGCCGATAGTCTGACGGCGCTCGTTTATCATCTTTGCACGGCGGATAAGTGCGCCTGCACGAAGGACCATCTCGTTTACGTTAACAGGCTTTACCATATAATCGTCGCCACCGTAGCTGAATCCGAGGCTCATATCGTCAAATGCATCCTTTGCGGTTATCATAAGGACGGGAGTTGTGATATTTTGCTCTCTGAGGAGGCGCACAAGCTCGTAGCCGTCCATAACGGGCATCATTATATCTGAGATAATAAGGTCAAAATAATCGTTTGCAATAAGATCAAGAGCCTCCTTGCCGTTTCCCACCTCTACAACGGCGTATCCGTGCCTTGAAAGCACCTTGGAGAAAAGACAACTAAGCTCTCTGTCATCCTCTGCGATAAGAATTTTTACCATAAGCATCTGCCTTTCTGTTAGTTCTTCTTTATTATATCACAGTTATTCTGTTATTTCAAGAAAAGGGAGCTTGTCAAAGGGACTGTTCTCAAAGATAAAAAATGCATTGTAATACTCTCGGTATTACAATGCATTTTGTTTTATGATCATGCAAACTTATACTTTGTGCCTTCCTTGGTGTCCTCAAGGATAACGCCCATAGCTGTAAGCTCTGCGCGGATCTCGTCGGCGCGGGCAAAGTTTCTTTCCTTCTTTGCCGCAGTTCTCTCTGCGATGAGAGCCTCGATCTTTGCGATAAGCTCGGGATCAGCATTTGAAAGCGCGTTTGCTTCTCTTACTGCCTGTGCCTTCTTTGCAAGGTCGAGGCAGAGAACGCGGTCGAAGTCCTCGATAAGGGCAAGCTTTGTTGCGCCGTTTGCGTCTGCCTTGAGAACGTCGAAGAGTGCTGTAACTGCAAGGGATGTGTTAAGATCGTTGTCCATTGCCTCAACGAAGCCCTTCTTGAGAAGCTCGAACTTCTCTGCATCAACCTCGCCGTCTGCAGGGTCGAGAGCAGCGATACGGGAAACGAGCTTTTCAAAAGCAATAGAAGCGTTGTCAAGGTTCTCGTAAGTAAATACAAGGCTCTTTCTATAGTGGGACTGGAGGCAGAAATAGCGGTATGCAAGGGGATCGTAGCCCTTGGACTCGAGAAGAGAAACTGTGAGGAACTCACCGCTGGACTTACTCATCTTACCGGAGTTTGTGTTAAGGTGGAGAACGTGCATCCAGAAGTTGCACCACTTGTGGCCGAGGTATGCCTCAGACTGAGCGATCTCGTTTGTGTGGTGGGGGAACGCGTTGTCGATACCGCCGCAGTGGATATCGAGGCGCTCGCCGAGATGCTTCATGGAGATGCAGGAGCACCCGATGTGCCATCCGGGATAGGCAACGCCGCAGGGGCTGTTCCACTTAAGCTCCTGAGCGTCAAACTTGGACTTTGTGAACCAGAGAACGAAGTCTGCCTTGTTTCTCTTGTTGTCGTCCTTCTCAACGCCCTCACGAACACCGTCCTGGAGGTCCTCCTCCTCGAAGTTGTGGAAAACGTAGTAGTTTTCAAGCTTGGAGGTATCGAAGTAAATATTTCCGCCTGCCTCGTATGCGAAGTCCTTTTCGATAAGCTTCTTGATTACCTTGATGAACTCGCCGATGCACTGTGTTGCGGGAGCAACAACCTCGGGCTTTCTGATGTTCAGCTTCTTGCAGTCCTCAAAGAAGGCATCAGTATAGAACTGAGCGATCTCCATAACTGTCTTTTTCTCGCGCTTTGCGCCCTTGAGCATCTTGTCCTCGCCCTCGTCTGCATCGCTTGTGAGGTGGCCAAGGTCTGTGATGTTCATAACGCGCTTAACCTCGTAGCCGGAGTAGCGGAGGTATCTGTCAAGGATGTCCTCCATGATGTAGGTACGGAGGTTTCCGATGTGAGCGAAATGGTAAACCGTGGGGCCGCAGGTGTACATGGACACCTTGCCGGGCTCGTTGGGAACAAATTCGTCTTTCTGGTGAGTGAGTGTGTTGTAGAGTTTCATTTTAGTTTTCCTTAGTTGTATTTAAACTATTTTCAGGTTCCTTGCCTGTGAAGAAGATCATTCCCGCGGTTATGAGGAAAAGACCGATGGCGGCAAAGAAAATCGCCATAAAGGCAAGATCGCTTTCGAAATTCAGATACGAGATAATAAAGTTCGATCCGTTAAATGCCATATGAATAAGGATCGGTGCGAGAAGTGAGCCCTTCTTTTCGTACACGAGAGCAAGGAGCACTCCGAGGAGCGTTGTGTAGAAAAACTGCTCAAGATTCATATGCGCCGCTCCGAAGAAAACGGAGGAAAGAAAGATCGCAAGGGGCAGAGGCATAACCTTTTTGAGAGTCCTATGAATAAGCCCTCGGAAGAGAACTTCCTCAAGAATACCCGTGAGAACGGAAACGTTCAGAAACTGAACTATAACGTTGCCGTTTTCAAAGAGCATCTCAACAGCTTCGTTGGTGTTGTCCTGATTGGGAGAAAAGATTGAATAAAACAGTGCAAGTAAAACACCGATGATGATCTGTGAGGAAAAGCCGAAAATCACCATAGCTGCCGATGAGCCGATGCTCAGGGGCTTCAGAGAGGTCTCTTTAATAAAGCTCTTTTTTATTATCTTAAAAAATACAAGGAATCCCAGTATTACAAGAACTGCGGAAATTATTCCGATTTCGTGGATATGGGAATAATATATCTTTTCGATTCCCTCGATATCGTAATGTCCTTCTCCCCAAATGGTTATCGCCATCATAGCTATCGTTGAAACTATGATCTGCGTTCCGAAGAAAAAACCGTAGTATCCGAGGCACTTTGCGAGGGCGAGGAAAAACTCGCCCACGGGGGAGCGCCCTTTTTTTGTTGGAGCGGGAGCAGGATCAGGAGTCTGAAGCTTTATCAGTCGCTCTCCGCAAGCCATACAAAAGTCGGCCTGAGGGTTTGCCCTCGTTCCGCATTTGTGGCAAAAACGGGATATAGGCTGATTATTCACAGTCATCACCCTTTTCCTCAAGGGCAGCAACCTTCTTTTCAAGAGCGATCATTCTGCGTGTAACGTTGCAGAGCTCCTGAGAAACAGGGTCGGGAATGTGAACCTGGTCCAGGTCGACACCGCTGACCTTCTTGCCTTCCTTACGGACGACGTGAGCGGGAATACCGACAGCAGTTGAGTTTTCGGGAACAGGACCGAGAACAACGGCACCTGCGGCGATCTTTGTGTTTGAGCCGACGGTGAAGTTGCCGAGCACCTTAGCTCCCGCGCCAACCATTACGTTGTCGCCGAGAGTGGGGTGACGCTTGCCCGTATCCTTGCCCGTACCGCCAAGGGTAACGCCCTGATAAAGAGTACAGTTGTCGCCGATGATAGTAGTTTCTCCGATAACAACTCCGCTTCCGTGGTCGATGAAGAGGCCCTTGCCGATGGTTGCACCGGGATGGATCTCAATACCTGTCAGAAAGCGTGCGCTCTGAGAAACGAATCGTGCAGAGGTGAAATGCTCCTTCTCATAAAGCTTGTGAGCAACTCTGTATGCCATGATAGCATGGAATCCGGAGTAGAGAAGTGCGGCCTCGGCGCGGCTCTTAACTGCGGGGTCGCGCTCGCAGATAGCATCGATATCCTCAGATGCGTCCTTGGCAAATTCCTTCACAGATTCGGGGATGACCTTATCCGCGGTTTCCTTTGCAAAGGTCTTGACAGACTGAGGGATAGCCTTTTCGACCTTATCTGCCGTTTCCTTTATCTTATTTTTGATTTTCTTCTTATTAAGATTGATCTTGATTTCAAACATAGTATTAAATGCCTTTGTGTTTTCGTTGGTTACAGGCTGAGAAGATAGATAATGAGCGTTGCAACGCAGAAGGCGATGATAACGCTGACCAGCACTGTTGTAGCGATAGCCAGCACCAGCGCAAGGCGTGAGCGGGTCTTGTTCCATGTGTGCCAGAAGAAGACAAATCCGCAGGCTATTGCCAGAGTCAAGGCAATAACGAAAAAGTATTCAATTAATTTCATATGTTGCCCTTCCTTTTTTTATTATTTTATGCAGCTGTGTTGATGGTGTATTCGCCAACCTTTGTAAGCTTACCCTTTTCCCATTTGTATTCGCTGCAGAGAATGCCGTCGGGGCTTGAGTAATCCTGGCTTGTGATAAGCTCTTCATCGGGGAATACCGTAAGCTCGTAAAGCTTTGAAAGCTCATCGGAGAGAACAAATTCGCCCTTTTCGCTGTCCCAGAGCCAAGCCATTCCCTCAAGATTAACAGTAGTAACGGAGCAGGGGATATAGAGGTCCATTTCTCCGTCGAAGTTCATGTCCTGAAAAACTGCATTGGCAAAGGCAAAATCAAAGTCAAGGCTTGCATAATAATCGCAGGAGACCGCAAGCTCGATTCGCTGGAGACGGTTGCCGTTATCGCGGCAGATGTCCATAACAGCGCTTCCGTCCTCAATGAGGAAGAAATATGCATTTGCTTTTTCGCCGTCCACAGCGGTGGAGACAGCAATACTTTCCTCTGTATGATACTTCTTGTACGTTGGAGCGCAGGATGTGAGCAGAGCGCAAGCGAGAATACAGAGAAGAATTGCACAAACAGGCTTAAGATATCTGTTTTTCATTGTTTTTCCTTGATGTAATAAAAATCAGTTTTCTTTGTCATCTATTCTGACAGGGAGGCCATCCTCGAAATAACCGGTGTAGACTCTTCCGTCGGGCCATGTGTATGTGCCCTCGCCCCAGGGAGCGTTGTTTCGGAATTCGCCCTTGTAGGTTTCGCCGTTTGCATAGGTGTAGGTACCCTTGCCGCTTTTCATATCGTCGGCAAATTCGCCCTCGTAAACAGAGCCGTCGTTATAGGTGTAGACACCGCTGCCGTGCTTTAAGTTGTTTTTGTAGGTGCCGACATAGGTTGCGCCGTCGTGGGCTGTAAATGTGCCCTCGCCGTTGAGCATACCGTTTGCAAACTCGCCCTCATACTTTGAGCCGTCGGCGTAGGTATAGGTGCCGGTGCCGCTTCGCTTGCCCTTTTCAAAGTGACCCACGTAGCGGTCGCCGTTTGCGAAGACGAGAACACCCTCGCCGCTTGCTTTATCTGCGATGAAGGTACCCTCGTAAACATCTCCGTTTTTATATACAAGCTTGCCCTTGCCGTGCTTGACAAGATCCTGCATATCTCCGGTGTAAACGTCACCGTTGGAATATTCGATAGTACCGTCCTCGGAATTTATCGTTGCTGTAAGACCCTTGACCTCATCGTTTCCGCTGTATGATATTCTTCCGGATTTGGGATAGCCGGAAAGGTCGGTGATGCCGACGAATTTAACGGAAAAGCCATCGGGGAAATTATACTTGACGTAGCGCAGACCGCACAGATACAGAACAACAAGAAGTATTACGATAGCAAGAGCCGCGCAAACTGCGGTCAGGATAATATTTGTTCTTGCAGAAACGGTGTTTTTCATTTTTCTGCTTTTTGTGTTTGCCATACCGATAGTGCTCCTTTCTTTGCATTCGCGCCGCAGGCCACCCTTGTGCCCTGCAGGATCAGAGGTTTTTGTAAGCGGAGATCATAGCATCCACAAGCTCGAGAAGCTTGGGGAGGCAGAAGGAGATTCCCACAGCGCAGAGAATAAAGAGAACGGAAAAAATAAGCGCTGTGATGTAGGGAGAGCCCTTCACCTCGTAACGGGCCTCGGCAGTAATGCGGGCATCGTCGGTGATATAGAGCTCAGCCTTTGAAAGGTCATATTTTTTAGGAAGGTCCTCGCCTCTGAAGAAGCGGTAGACTGCGTTCCAAAGTCCCTTTTTTCTCTCGAGGGTGCACTCCTCCTCGTTTGCAATACAAACGTATTTTCTGAGGGGCTGACCTTCTCCGAGACTCTTTTTGAGAAGAGGAGAGGCCTTGATGCCGAGAGATGAGAGGGTTGCGGTCTTTTCCTTTGAGTTATATTCTCTGCCAAGCTTTTTCACAAGACCTGACGCGCAGTGTCTTGAAAAGGTGTAGAAAATAACGCCGATGGAAAGACCGATGCATATAGCCCAGACAATGACGGTGAGAGACACCGTCTGATTGTCGAGGGCGAAGTTTTCGTAGTAGGTTCTGAGATCGAACATTATCTCATGTCCTTTGTGAGCACGTCAACGCCGAGATACTTGCGGAGAACCTCGGGAACTGTTACGCTGCCGTCAGCGTTCTGGTTCTGCTCAACGATTGCGGGAAGGATACGGCTTGTTGCGAGACCGGAACCGTTAAGAGTGTGAACGAACTCAGTCTTGTTGGAGCCGTCTCTCTTAAAGCGGATGGAGCCGCGGCGAGCCTGATAGTCGCGAGCGTTGGAAACGGAGGAAACCTCCTTGTAGCCGTCCATGGAGGGGATGTGGATCTCGATATCGTATGTTCTTGCCATGGAAGCGGAGCAGTCAGCTGCTGCGAGCTTAACTGTTCTGAAGTGGAAGCCGAGACCCTTAACGAGAGCCTCTGCCTTGCCAACGAGCTCCTCGAATGCTGCGTCGGAATCCTCGGGACGAGTGTACTGAACCATCTCAACCTTGTTGAACTGGTGGCCTCTTACCATGCCGCGCTCGTCAGCTCTGTAGGAGCCTGCCTCACGTCTGAAGCAAGGTGTGTAGGAGATATACTTTCTGGGAAGATCAGCCTCTGTAAGGATCTCATCGCGGTGGAGAGAAACGAGAGCAGTTTCAGCTGTGGGAAGCATGAATCTCTTTCTTTCGTCCTCTGCAGCCTCAAGCCAGTAAACCTCGTCCTGGAACTTGGGGAACTGACCTGCGGTAAGGCCGCACTCGTAGCCGAGCATATGGGGAACGAGAACGTACTCGTAGCCGTCTGCGATGTGAGTATCGATGAAGTAGTTGAGAAGAGCCCACTCAAGACGAGCGCCCCAGCCGCGGTAGATCCAGAAGCCGTTACCGGAAAGCTTCGCGCCTCTCTTGTAGTCGATAAGACCGAGGTTTGTGCAAAGGTCAACGTGGTTCTTGGGCTCGAAGTCGAATACGTGGGGATCGCCGAAGTAGCGGATAGGCTCGTTGTTTTCCTTGCCGCCCTCCTTGAGGTCCTCATCGGGAAGGTTGGGGAGACCGAGCATAAGAGTGTTGTACTCGTTTTCAATCTCAGCGAGCTTCTCATCGTTTGCCTTAACCTCAGCGGAGAGAGCCTTCATTGCAGCGAATACTTCGGTGCAGTCCTTGCCCTCCTTCTTGTACTGGGGGATGAGCTTTGTCTGTCTGTTCTGCTCGGCCTTCTTCTGATCGTTTTCTGCGATCATGTTACGGCGGAGAGTGTCAAGCTCTACGATGCGGTTTATTTCAACAGCGGCATCCTTGCCCTTAGCTGCAAGGCGAGCGATAACGTTTTCGGGATTTTCTCTGATAAGTTTGATGTCAAGCATTGTTTTTACTCCTAAATGTATGTTAGATAATATTTTTTATAATTTTAAGATTTTACTCTTCGGTGATTTTTGTTCCGCAGATAGCGGAGAGAAGTGCCTCGAGGTCGCCCTCGCCGCCGTACTCGATGGTAACGGTCTTTCTTGCACCCTTGGTCTTGATCTTGCAGTAGCGACCGGAAAGTCCTGTGAACTTCTTTTCAAGCTCTGCAACGTAGTCAACGGAAACAGTCTCAGGCTCAACTGCCTTCGGCTTCTGGCTGTCCTGGCGGTTCTGTGCCTTGACAAGGGCCTCGGTCTCGCGAACGGAGAGATTTCTCTGGATAACTCTGTCTGCAAGAGCGGCGATGCCATCGCGGTTTTTAAGTCCGAGAAGGGCACGGCAATGTCCTGCGGAGAGAGTACCGTTGCGAAGGTAGACCGCAATGCCTTCGGGAAGCTCAAGAAGTCGGAGAGCGTTTGCAACTGCGCTTCGGGATTTTCCGAGGCGGAGGGAAACCTCCTCCTGAGTCAGGTCAAAGCCTGTCATAAGCATGCGGAAGGCCTCAGCCTCTTCATAGGGGTTCAGGTTTTCGCGCTGAAGGTTTTCTATAAGAGCGAGCTCAGCTGTGTGAAGCTCGTCTGCTTCCATAACGATCGCGGGGATCTCTGTAAGACCTGCAAGCTTGGACGCTCTCCAGCGGCGCTCACCTGCGATGATCTGATACATACCGCCGAGGGCGGGACGAACGAGGATAGGCTGAAGAACTCCGTTCTGTGCGATGGACTCAGCAAGGCTTTGGAGAAGCTCCTCATCGAAATCCTTTCTCGGCTGATCGGCCTTGGGCTCCACGTCAGAAAGGCGAAGCTTTACTGCACCCTGGTTGCTTTGGGTTCGCTCGTTTTCGGAAAAGAGGTTATCAAGTCCGCGAGCTTCTGTAAGGGATCTTTTTTTTGCCATAATTTAACTCCGAAATTTAGAGAACTCTTGAAATAAGCTCTTTTGCGATCTCTGTATAAGCAAGAGAGCCCTTGGAATATTTATCGTAGTAATAGATAGGCTCGCCGAAGCTGGGCGCCTCGGTAAGCTTAACGTTTCTTGTAACGCTTGTCTTAAAGAGCTTGTCAGCGTAATACTTTTTGATCTCACCGAGCACGTGAGCGGAGAGGTTAAGTCTGCCGTTGTACATGGTGATGAGAATACCTGTAATAGTCAGCTCGGGGTTGTAAAGCTGCTTGACCTTCTTGATGGAGATCATAAGCTGAGAGAGACCCTCGAGAGAGTAGTATTCGCACTGCATGGGGATAACGACACCGCTCGCCGCGGAGAGCGCGTTGATGGTGAGGATGGAGAGGGAAGGAGGACAGTCTGTGAAGACAAAGTCGAAATCCTCGCCCACTGCATCGATGATGCGCTTGTAGGCATATTCACGTCCGTCCTGCTCGATAAGCTCGATCTCCGCACCTGCAAGATCGATTGTGGAGGGGATTATCCAGAGATTCTGGAAATCAGTTTTGTAAACTGCGATCTTGGGGTCGCAAGCACCGATGAGAGCATCGTATGCTGAGTGGCGGAGAGACTTCTTTGAGATGCCGCATCCGCTTGTTGCGTTACCCTGAGGGTCCAGGTCACAAAGGAGCACCTTGTAGCCCATAGCACCCACAGCGGCAGCTATGTTAACGGCGGAGGTTGTTTTACCAACGCCGCCCTTCTGGTTTGCAAAAGTTATAACAATAGGTTTTCCCATAAATTTATGTTCTTTCCTTAAATATATTACAAGAGATAATAAGTTACCTTATATTCTACCGCAATACGCCGTTTTTGTCAACAGAGAAGGGAGAATATTAACAGTAATATTGCAATGTAAATTCGTATTTATCGAGGAGACGAACCTGTCCGTTCGTAGGGGTCGATGCCCACATCGACCCGTTACAGACACAACGATTCGCTGCGAATATCGTTTCGTTCTTGTGCAGATGGGCGGGCCGATGTGGGCATCGGCCCCTACG
>JAZUAR010000160.1:0-5267 GCA_045638055.1 Candidatus Avispirillum sp. | reverse complement strand
GATACTTGACGGCTCCAAGGGCGAGACTATGGCGAAGGTTATGAAGACCCTCGTTATGTACGGTGAGACCTTTGGCGCTGAGAGACTTGTGCCTGTAACAAGTGACTATAACCACCTTGTAACCTCCTTCGGACTCAAGGTAATGAGCCCTGTATACGACCTTATGGATAAGCTTCTCGAGGCAGGCGTTTCCTCCTCCCAGAAGTTCTCCGTAGACCCCCGTCCCCTTGATAAGAACGTTCCCGCAAACTTCTTGCAGAACCTTGTTTTCAACAAGTTCATGTATACAAAGCAGGACTTCTATGAAGAGCAGCTCAAAAAGCTCGGTCTTATGAACGATAAGGCTTTCTCCTGCACATGCTACATGGATGAGGTTGGTAATAAGCCCAAAAAGGGCGAGGTTCTCAGCTGGGCAGAGTCCAGTGCGGTAGTTTATGCAAACTCCGTTCTCGGTGCTCGTTGCAACCGTAACTCCGGTATTATCGATCTTATGGGCTCTATCGTTGGCTACGTTCCCGAATTCGGTCTTCTCACCGATGAGGGCAGAAAGGCTACTTGGGTAGTTAAGATCGAAACAACAAAGAAGCCCGAGGCACAGCTTCTCGGTTCCGCTATCGGTATGAAGGTTATGGAGGACGTTCCCTTTGTAGTTGGTCTTGATAA
Source organism: Candidatus Avispirillum sp. (assembly GCA_045638055.1). Taxonomy (GTDB): domain Bacteria; phylum Bacillota; class Clostridia; order Oscillospirales; family CAG-272; genus Avispirillum. The sequence goes on along the minus strand of JAZUAR010000160.1, from coordinate 4,604 downwards.
GTGGATCGGTAACGAGCTTAACGATTCCGCATGCACATACCTTAAGGACTTCGGTGCGGCAACTGCATCCAACGGCGCTGTTGGTCTTTACCATATCGCAAACCTTACTCCCGAGGCAGTAGAGCTTGGCGAGAGCCTTATTGCAGAGGGCGCAAAGGAATATATTATCACAGATGCAGAGCTTGAGAGAGTAAAGAACGAGTATCCTGTAATCTGGAAGAATAAGGATGCAAAGCCCAAGCTTTGCTTTATGGGATGTCCTCACATGAGCCTTCAGCAGCTCAAGGACTGGACCGATAAGGTTGAGGCAGGTCTTAAGGCATCCGGCAACAAGAAGGTCGTTATCCCCACAGTATTTACTGCAGCTGACGGCGTTCTTGAGGAGTTCAATAAGACAGAGTATGCAGAGAGACTTAAGAAGACCGGCGTTATCACATCCTACATTTGTCCTCTTATGTATATGAATAACCCTCTTTGCAAGAAGATGCCCGTTATCACATCTTCAAATAAGCTTCGTACATATACAACAGCTCGCTATTATACAGATGATGAGATTCTCGAGCAGATCACAAAAGGAGGCAAAAACTGATGAAAACATTTCAGGGTAGAGTAGTAACTCCCGGTGAGGTAAGTGCAAAGGCACTTGTTTCCCACGGTGGTCTTAATACACTTGCATCCTTCCAGAATGCGCTTCAGTTTGGCGATAAGCAGGCAAAATGCGGCGACCAGAATAATCCCGATCTTTATGGAAAGCCTATGGTAGGAACAGCTCTTTGCCTTCCCCAGACAATCGGAAGCACAACAGGCGGCCTTGTTCTTTACTGTGCAGCTGCAATGGGCCGTCAGCCCGCTTGCATGCTTTTCTCAAAGCCTATCGACTCTCTTGCAGCAGCAGGTGCTATCCTTGCTGACGTATGGGTAGATGGCGTAACAATGCCCGTTGTTGATTCCCTCGGCGACGAATTCCTCGAATACGTTAAGGACGGAATGAATATTACCGTAAAAGACGGCGGCATCGTAGAGGTAGAATAAGATGAAAGGCTGTCGCATCTGCGACAGCCTTGCTTTTTTGCAAAAAGCTTTATTAGGAGAATTATGGATATTTTAGAATCAATGAAAAGGCGGCACAGCGTCCGTCAGTATAAGGATATTCCCATTGAGGATGAGCTTATAGCGTCTCTTAATGAGGAAATCGATGCCATAAACAAGGAAAGCGGTCTTCATTTCCAGCTTATTCTGAATGAGCCGAAGGCCTTTGACAGCTTTATGGCACATTACGGAAGATTTACCGGTGTTTCCAATTATATCGCTCTTGTGGGCAAGAAATCAAAGGACCTGCAGGAAAGATGCGGATACTATGGAGAGCGTCTTGTTATGAAGGCCCACGAGCTGGGACTTCACACCTGCTGGGTAGCTCTTACTTATAAAAAGATTCCCGGTGTCATACAGGTAGATAAGGGTGAGATGCTGACGGTGGTTATTTCTGTCGGTCACGGCAAGAATCGCGGTCTTCCCAGAAAGACAAAGTCCGCTGAGGAGGTATCAAACGTAAGTGAGGCCTCTCCCGAGTGGTTCAAATTGGGAGTGGAGGCGGCACTCACAGCCCCCACTGCTATGAATCAGCAGAAATTCTACCTTACCTATAACGATGGAAAGGTGTCTGCAAAGGCTCTTTTCGGTCCCTATTCAAAAATGGATCTTGGAATCGTGAAATACCATTTTGAAATGGTAACAAATAAGAAAATCTGACCATTGACAAAAATATAAATGAGGTATAGAATTTTCTTATAACTATATTTGGAGTGATTGATTTGGAAAAGAAAACCCTTAATATCTCATGGAAAACCTGCCTGAAGGTTGCAGCTGTTGTTTTTGCGCTGTTTCTCGGTATTTATTACTGGGAGTCAATAGCAGGCCTTTTTGTCAGCGTTTTCTCGGCATGCGCCCCCATTCTCATAGGATTTGCTATAGCATACGTTGTCAATATCCTTATGAGCTTTTACGAGCGCCATTATTTCACAAAATGCAAAAAGAGAAAGCTTGTTGATAAGACAAGGCGCCCCGTTTGCCTCTGCCTTGCAATACTCACTCTTTTACTTATTGTAGCTCTCATTGTTTTGCTCGTTGTACCTGAGCTTGTGGGATGCGTGAAATTCCTTGTAGCAAAGATTCCTCCCCTTATTGAAGAAATACTTAAAAGTCCCGTTGTGAGAGAATATATCCCGAAGGACATTCTTTCAAAGCTTGCGAATATCGACTGGATGAGCAATATCACAAAGCTTATTGAAACTGTAAGCTCGGGAATCGGAGATGCTCTCGGTATCGTTGTCAATGCTGTCACAAGTGCAGTTTCCGTTGTTGTGACAGTGCTCCTCAGCATTATTTTCTCACTGTATCTTCTCGGTGATAAGGATAATTTAAAGCGCCGTACAAAGAGAGTTTTCAAAAATTATCTTCCCGAAAAGGCAACGAAGAATATTATGTATACCGCCTCTGTTTTTGACGATTGCTTTCATAAGTATATCGTTGGTCAGTGCCTTGAGGCTGTGATTCTCGGAGGTCTTTGCATAATCGGAATGCTTATTTTCCGTTTCCCCTATGCGGCAATGATAGGAACCCTTGTTGGCTTTACAGCCCTTATTCCCGTTGCGGGTGCGTACATCGGTGCTGGTGTGGGTGCTGTGATGATGCTGACTGAGTCTCCCTTGAAGGCTTTGCTGTTCCTTGTTTTCATAATTGTGCTTCAGCAGCTTGAGGGCAACCTTATATACCCCAAGGTGGTAGGAAATTCCGTAGGTCTTCCCGCTATCTGGGTACTTGCGGCAGTAACTGTTGGCGGCGGTCTCGGAGGAGTTCTCGGTATGCTTCTCGGTGTGCCAATAGCTGCGGCAATATACAGACTTATCCGTGAGGATATGAAAAGAAAAGAAAAAAGCGCTGCCCGTGAAGACAGCGCAGAGATAACTGAATAATTTGTGTGGGAGTGCTATAAAAGCTCAAAATGATTTTTTGTGCTTTTCAGTACTCCCTCTTTTCTAAGCTTTGCAATTTCAAGGGAAAGACCGCTTCTGTCAACTCCCAGATAGTCGGCGAGAGCCTGGCGGTCGAAGGGGATAGTGAAAATGGGGCTGTTTTTTGATTTTGCCTCCATTTCAAGGTATGAAAGAAGCTTTTCTCTTGTGGTACGCTTTGAGGTTATTTCAAGCTTTTGGTGAAAGGCGAGATTCTTTTTTGCAAGAACACCCATAATGTTATATCTCATTTGGTTATGAAAATGGCAGGCAGAGGTGCATCCGTTAAGAATCCTTTGACAGTCTATAAGCATGACGGATGAGTTTTCTTTTGCCAAAACGGAAACAGGAAGATATTTTACCCCTGCGCATGCAAAGGATTCTCCGAAAAGCTCAGAAGGGGAAAGGATTCCCATAATACTTCTGTTTCCGTGATAATCTGTTCTTTCTATCTGAACCTCGCCCGAAAGAACAATGCCGATATATTTCGCGCATTCTCCCTCGGAAAGAATATATTCGTTCTTTTTGTAATCCTTTACCGAGGCTCTAAGACAGTCAAGCAACGTGAAAATATCATTGTCATCTATTGATTCAAAAAGAGCGCAGCTTTTTAAAATTTCAAAATATTTTTTCATAAAAACCTACTTTTGTTGAATTTTCAACATACATTATGCCTTGATTATATTATAATCAAAGCACAACTTCAAGGAGGATTTTGAAAATGATCAGAAAAATTATTAAGATAGACGAAGAAAAATGTATCGGATGCGAGTTGTGCGCCAAGGCTTGCCACGAGGGCGCCATTGAAATGGTGAACGGAAAGGCTGTCCTTACAAGAGAGGACTATTGCGACGGCCTCGGTGATTGCCTTCCCGCATGCCCCGTTGATGCTATATCCTTTGAGGAAAGGGAAGCGCCTGCATATAACGAGGCGGCAGTCCTTGCGGCAAAGGCAAAGAAGTCTTCTCCCCTTCCTTGCGGATGCCCCGGCACAAATTCAAGAGCAATAAAAAGAGATAATCCCATTGCAGTCCCCGCAGCCCCTACCCGCAGTATGCTCAGCCAGTGGCCCGTGCAGATAAAGCTCGTCCCCGTTAACGCACCTTATTTTGATGGCGCAAATCTTCTTATTGCCGCAGACTGCACCGCATTTGCCTACGGCAATTTCCATAATGATTTCATAAGAAATCATATAACGTTCATCGGCTGTCCGAAGCTTGACGAGGGCGATTACACAGATAAGCTGACCGCCATTATTGCCAATAATAATATCAAGAGCGTAACCATAGTCCGTATGGAGGTGCCTTGCTGCGGCGGTATCGAAAACGCCGCAAAGCGAGCATTGCAGCAAAGCGGAAAATTCATCCCCTGGCGAGTAGTAGTAATCTCCACAGATGGTAGAATTCTTGATTAAAAAAAGGCTGTTGCAAATATTTGCAACAGCCTTTTTTACAGCTCGCTAAATCGGAGTTTAACGGATAAACGGAATTGGTGTTTCGTAGGGGCCGATGCCCTTCATCGGCCCGTTGCAGACGCAACGACTCGCAGTAAATATCGTTTCGGTTCGTGTGCAGATAGGCGGGCCGATCGTAG
>JAZUAR010000159.1:0-12135 GCA_045638055.1 Candidatus Avispirillum sp. | reverse complement strand
CGGGAGGAGCAAGCCCCTCCCCTACGAAAAAAACGTTTATTAGCCTTTCAAATTTCAATTTACGAAGAGGAATACCCCACAAAAGAGATTATAATTTTCCATTATTTTCTCCCGTAAATTTTTCCTATCTTTGATTCAATTATCTCAATATTTTTCTTAGTTGCTTCGATGAAAATGCAATCCTTGTTAGTTTCGAAAAACAAGGGTTTAATATCGTTTTTTGAAAGACAAAGCATATCTATCTGAATTGTGGGGATAAGGCTCGCTTTGAATAATTCAATGCTTGCAGTTTCAACGCAGTTTATTTCCTCCCATTTCAGTGCGATGCTTTTGTTTTTTATTCCCACCTCGTCTATTTCTACTATCGAAAAAGCATTGCGATATATGAGAGAAACTATCGAAGAATTAATTACGTATATTATTCCCACGTACACAAAGATAAGGAGCTTCGGCCCTGCAATAAGCAGTGAAACAGCAAGAATAATTATCTGCCACGGAAGCAACGCAAATGCGACAAGCGAAGGACCGGCAAGGGTCTTACATTTAATCCTGTTATTACTCATACCAGTGCCCTCCTTTTTTCATCTTTACAATTTTATAATATCACAAAGAATGATTTTTGTCAACGAAGATCGATGCCGTGGGGAGGGGTTTCCCCTCCCGCGAACGATATGATGTTCACAGCGAATCGTTATGTCTGTAGCGGGACGATGAAGGGCATCGTCCCCTACGAATGAACCATTTATTTCTGCACGAAAATAATACGTCTGTCTGTTTTTCGTTTGCAGCGGGAGGGAGAACCCCTCCCCTACGATATAATCGGCAATTTGTGCGTTGATTTATAGTATCAATCAATTCGTTGCGTTTGCAGCGGGATGTCGAGGGCGCCATCCCCTACCGGTGATCGGTTAAATTTCAGCAAACTAAATATAATAAAAATCCATTTCCGCAAAGCGGAAATGCTCCTTAACGTTCCCCTGCGGGGGAACACTTCATATCCCGAAGGGATACTTCACATTTGCCGCGGCAAATACTTCACACGCGAAGCGTACTTCACTTAAAAAAAGCACCCCGAAGGGTGCTTTTTTTATTTATTAAATTACTCGTAGAGCTTACCCATCTTAACGAGTCTCTCGTACTTAGCCTTTGCTGCTTCCTCAGCCTTCTCGAAGAGCTCCTTAGCTCTCTCGGGGAAGGATGCTGCAAGACGTGCATAACGTGCCTCGTTTGCGATGAATTCCTGGTAGCTTGCTGTGGGCTCCTTGGAGTCGATAACAAGCTTGTTGGACTCGAGTGTAGGATTGTATCTGAACATATGCCAGTAGCCTGCCTCAACTGCCTTCTTCATTTCCTGCTGGCAGTTCTGCATGCCGCCCTTCTTAATACCGTGCATCTCACAAGGAGCGTAGCCGATAATAAGGGAAGGACCGTGGTATGCTTCAGCTTCCTTCATTGCCTTGAGTGTCTGGTTCATATCAGCACCCATAGCGATCTGTGCAACGTATACGTAGCCGTAGGACATTGCGATCTCTGCAAGGTTCTTCTTGCCGATTGCCTTACCTGCTGCTGCGAACTGTGCTACCTGACCGATGGAAGAAGCCTTGGAAGCCTGACCACCAGTGTTGGAGTAAACCTCAGTATCGAATACCATTACGTTTACGTCCTCACCGGATGCGAGTACGTGGTCGAGACCGCCGAAGCCGATATCGTATGCCCATCCGTCACCACCGAAGATCCATACGGACTTCTTGGAGAGGTATTCCTTGCCTGCGAGGATTTCCTTCTCAGCAGGAACTGTGGGACATGTGCCGCGAGCAACGTCTTCCTCAAGCATCTTGATCATGTGATCTGTTGCCTTTGCGTTTGCCTCGCCGTCGTCGAGAGTATTGAGGTAGCCCTCAAGAGCGCCTGTCCACTCTTCGCCAACTTCCATTTCCTTGTATGTTACGAGGAGGTCGCGAACCTTCTGGATGTATCTCTCGCGAATTGTCTTCTGACCGAGAGCGATACCGAGACCGTGCTCTGCGTTGTCCTCGAAGAGGGAGTTACCCCAAGCGGGACCGCGGCCGGACTCACGGTTAACTGTGTAAGGTGTTGCGGGAGCGGAGCCACCCCAGATGGAGGAGCATCCTGTTGCGTTGGAGATGTACATTCTCTCACCGAAGAGCTGAGTGATGAGACGAGCATAGGATGTCTCAGCACAGCCTGCGCAAGAGCCGGAGAACTCGAGGAGGGGCTGCTTGAACTGGCTGCCCTTTACTGTGCCGTTGATGATCTCGGGCTTCTCGGAAACGCTTGCAACGCAGTAATCGAAGGATGCCTGCTGATCAAGCTGAGTAGCCTGGGGAACCATCTCGATAGCTCTCTTCTCTGCCTTTGTGGGACAAGCCTTTACGCAGAGAGTACAGCCCATACAGTCAAGGGGGCTGATAGCCATTGTGAACTTGTAGTTTGTCTTAATAACAGGCTTTGCAGCGTACTTTGTCTGTGCGGGAGCTGCAGCTGCCTCTTCCTCTGTGAGAGCGAAGGGACGGATTGTAGCGTGAGGACAAACGAATGCACACTGGTTACACTGGATACAGTTCTCTGCATGCCATACGGGAACCATTACAGCAACGCCGCGCTTCTCATATGCAGTAGAGCCCTGGGGGAATGTACCGTCAGCCATGTTCTTGAATGCGGAAACGGGGAGAGAGTCACCGTCCATACGGCTTACGGGGTTAAGAACTGTGTTAACGAAGTTAACGAGCTCAGGTCTTGTACCTGTAGCCTCTGCAACGGGAGCAGACTCGCCTGCGTTTGCCCACTCAGCGGGAACGTCTACCTTAGTGAGGGCGCCTGCACCCATCTCGATAGCCTTGTGGTTCTGAGCTACAACTTCCTCACCGAACTTGGAGTAGGACTTTGTAGCCATGTACTTCATGTAGCCAACAGCCTCATCGATGGGCATGATCTTAGCAAGTGCGAAGAATGCAGCCTGAAGGATTGTATTCTTAACCTTTGCGTTACCAACCTCGTTCTTAGCGATGGATGTAGCGTTGATTGTGTAGAAGTTTACGTTGTTGTTAGCGATGTAGGACTTAACGGATGCAGGGAGGTTAGCCTCGAGAGCTGCAAGATCCCACTGGCAGTCGAGAAGGAATGTACCGCCGGGCTTTACATCGTTAACGATCTTATATCCCTTGAGGATGTAAGAGGGGTTGTGGCAAGCAACGAAGTCAGCCTTGTTGATGTAGTAAGGAGACTTGATAGCCTTGTCACCGAAGCGGAGGTGGGAAATTGTGATACCACCTGTCTTCTTGGAGTCATACTGGAAGTATGCCTGGATATTCTTATCGGTGTGGTCACCGATGATCTTGATGGAGTTCTTGTTAGCACCAACTGTACCGTCGCCGCCGAGACCCCAGAACTTACAAGCGATTGTGCCTGCAGGAGCTGTATCGGGAGCGGGCTTCTCCTCGAGAGAGAGACCTGTAACGTCGTCTACGATACCGATTGTGAAGTTTGTCTTGGGAGCGTCAGATGCGAGGTTCTCGTATACTGCGAATACGGAGGAAGGAGGAGTATCCTTAGAACCGAGACCGTAACGACCGCCAACGATTGTCTTGCCTGTTACGCCCTTGGAAGCAAGTGCTGTAACAACGTCGAGGTAGAGGGGCTCGCCGAGAGAGCCGGGCTCCTTAGTTCTGTCGAGAACTGCGATCTTTGTAGCAGTCTCAGGGATAGCCTCGATGAGCTTTTCAGCGGAGAAGGGTCTGTAAAGACGAACCTTAACGAGACCTACCTTCTCGCCTGCAGCGAGCATGTAGTCGATAACCTCTTCAGCAACGTCACAGAAGGAGCCCATAGCGATGATAACTCTGTCTGCATCGGGAGCACCGTAGTAGTTGAAGAGCTTATAGTCTGTACCGATCTTAGCATTTACCTTGTCCATGTACTTCTCAACGATTGCAGGAACTGCATCGTAGTAGGAGTTACATGCTTCTCTGTGCTGGAAGAAGATATCGCCGTTTTCAGCGGAACCGCGGAGAACGGGGTGCTCAGGGTTGAGAGCTCTCTTTCTGAAGCCCTCGAGAGCGTCCATATCTACCATTTCCTTGAGGTCAGCGTAATCCCAAGCCTCGATCTTCTGGATCTCGTGAGATGTACGGAAGCCGTCGAAGAAGTTAAGGAAAGGAACTCTGGACTCGATTGTAGCGAGGTGACAAACTGCACCAAGGTCCATAACTTCCTGGGGGTTTGTTTCAGCCATCATAGCGAAACCTGTCTGACGGCATGCGTATACGTCAGAGTGGTCGCCGAAGATGTTAAGTGCGTGAGAAGCTACGCAACGAGCGGAAACGTGGATAACGCAAGGGAGAAGCTCACCTGCGATCTTGTACATGTTGGGGATCATAAGGAGAAGACCCTGAGAAGCAGTGTAGGTGGTTGTAAGAGCACCTGCTGCGAGAGAACCGTGAACTGCACCTGCAGCACCGGCCTCAGACTGCATCTCCATAACCTTAACATTTTCACCGAAAATGTTCTTAGCGGGCTCACCGAAAATGTTCTTGTCAGTAGCGGACCAAGTATCGGTTACCTCTGCCATGGGAGAGGAAGGGGTAATGGGGTAAATTGCGGCAACTTCCGTAAACGCATAAGAGGCATGCGCGGCGGCGGTGTTACCATCCATGGAAACTTTTCTTCTTGCCATGAAAAAATTCCTCCTGAAATATATAGAAATTTATTTGAAAAACGTTCAAATAGGCGCATTTCCACACCTAATAAGAATTATACTACTTTTTTTATTTTTTGTAAATACGAAATGCACGAAAAAGTGCAAAAATTCTCAAGCAAATATATGTATAAATGGCACATAGCGCCACGAGGCGTGCCGAGTGAAGAGGTAATAAGAAAAAGGTAATAAGTGAGGTTGAAATCCGCCTTGGCGGATTTCTTCATCTTAAATTCAAATTTCAGTTTATCGGGGAGATTGAAAAGGGAGCGTTTTGCACATTGGCTTCCCCTCGAGGGGAGGCTCCGCCGCAGGCGGTGGTGAGGTGTAGCCGCGAAGCGGCGTGGCCTATGAGAAACGGCGTAGGTCTTGCGAAACAATCAAAGAGTAAAGCTGCTTCGCAGTACAACGGCAACATCCGTTGCCTACACCTCATCCGTCGGCTACGCCGCCACCTTCCCCTCAAGGGGAAGGCAATCAGCCCCATAAACCCGAATTTTAAATACAATAAAAATCCATTTTTGCCCTAAAGGCAAAAATGTTCATTAACATTTTCCGAAGGAAAATATTTCACATTTGCCCGCGGCAAATATTTCATCGCGAAGCGATTTCACCCACCGAAGGTGGATTTCATTGAAAAAAGCACCCTTTCGGGTGCTTTTTTCTTACTGAGCAGCAGATACGATAGCGTCAAACTTCTCGGGGATGAGAGATGCGCCGCCGATAAGGCCGCCGTCTACGTGGTACTTGGAAAGAAGCTCTGCAGCATTTGCATCGTTCATGCTTCCGCCGTACTGGATTGTTGTAGCCTCTGCTACCTCATCGCCGTAAAGCTTTGCGATTGTTGCACGGATAACGCCGCAAGTCTCGTCAGCCTGCTGGGGAGTAGCTGTGAGGCCTGTGCCGATAGCCCATACAGGCTCGTATGCGATGATAACGTTCTTCATGTCCTCTGCGGAAATGCCTGCGAGGTCGAGCTTTGTCTGGATAGCAACTACCTCATCGGTAATGCCTGCAAGTCTCTCCTCCTTAACCTCACCAAGGCAGAGAAGAACCTTGAGGCCTGCAGCGAGAGCAGCCTTTGTTCTCTTGTTTACTGTCTCGTCTGTCTCGCCGAAGTACTGTCTTCTCTCGGAGTGACCGATTACAACGTACTCAACGCCGCACTCAACGAGCATAGCAGCGGAGATCTCACCTGTGAAGGCACCCTTAGCCTCGAAGTGAACGTTCTGAGCACCGATCTTAACGTTTGTGCCCTTTGCAGCCTCGATTGCAGCTGCGATATCAACGAAGGGAACGCAGAGAACGATCTCGCATCCGTCCTTGCCCGCTACGAGCTCAGCTGTCTTCTTAACTGCAGCAGCTGCCTCGGAGGGAGTCATATTCATTTTCCAGTTACCGGCAATGATTGCCTTACGTGTAGCCTTGTTCATTATATTTTACCTCTTTGTTTATGTTATAAAACTGCGGGTGGTTTTTTCGCCACCCGCATAAATAGTTGAAATTACTTGTCCTGGAGGCAAGCGATACCGGGAAGCTCAAGACCCTCGAGGAACTCGAGAGATGCGCCGCCACCTGTGGAGATGTGTGTCATCTTATCAGCGAAGCCGAGCTTTGCAACTGCTGCTGCAGAGTCGCCACCACCGATGATGGAGATTGCGCCGGAATCAGCAACTGCCTTAGCAACTGCCTCTGTACCGCCAGCAAAGTTCTTCCACTCGGAAACGCCCATAGGTCCGTTCCAAACTACTGTGCCTGCGCCGTTGATAGCGTTAGCATAAAGCTCACGTGTCTCTTCGCCAACGTCGAGACCCATCCAGCCCTCGGGAATAGCATTGGACTTAACGAACTGGAACTCTGTGTTCTCGTCGTATTCCTTACCAACTACGTTGTCGATGGGGAGGAGGAACTTAACGCCCTTAGCCTCAGCCTTCTCAAGAAGCTCCTTAGCGAGCTCAACCTTGTCATCCTCGCAGATGGAAGTACCGATCTCGTAGCCGAAGGACTTGAAGAATGTGTAAGCCATACCGCCACCGATGATGAGTGTGTCAACCTTCTCGCTGAGGTTGTTGATAACGCCGATCTTATCGGAAACCTTAGCGCCGCCGAGAATAGCAACGAAGGGTCTCTTAGGATCGCTGAGAGCCTGACCCATGATGGAGATTTCCTTGTTGATGAGGTAACCGCAAACTGCAGGGAGGTAATCAGCAACGCCTGCTGTGGAAGCGTGAGCTCTGTGAGCTGCGCCGAAAGCATCGTTTACGAAGATCTCTGCCATGGAAGCGAGCTCCTTAGCAAACTCAGGATCGTTCTTTGTCTCTTCCTTGTGGAAGCGTACGTTCTCGATAAGGAGAACCTCGCCGTCCTTGAGAGCAGCAGCCTTAGCCTTTGCATCCTCGCCGATAACGTCCTTAGCCATTGCTACTTCGATACCGAGGTACTCGGAGAGCTTTGCAGCTACAGGAGCGAGAGAGAACTCCATCTTAAATTCGCCCTTGGGTCTGCCCATGTGAGAGCAGAGGATAACCTTTGCGCCGTTAGCGATGAGGTACTTGATTGTGGGGAGAGCGCCTACGATTCTGTTATCGTTTGTGATAACGCCATCCTTCATGGGTACATTGAAGTCGCATCTTACAAGAACCTTCTTGCCGGCAACAGCAATGTCTTCAACTGATTTCTTGTTGTAAGTCATTTTCTATCCCTTCCGTCGCCCAAGGCGACATTAAAAATTTAACTGTTTTGGATTTGTCGGTAAAAAGCACATTTCCCTTTTTACCACATTAAATATAACATAATTTCAATTGATTTACAACAATTTTTTCCTATTTTTTTCGCGCTCATTCAATTTTTTCGCACTCAATGAGTTTTTTTCGGGAAATACCCGTGCCTATTATTGAATTTCACAAATTTCCACCGCATCATACCGATAAATAGGAGTTTAACGGATAAACGGAATTGGCATAGCGAATGTTGCACAAAACAAAAGCGTCCCCCTCTCAGACGCCTGCGGCTGTGAGGGGGAGGTGGCATCGGTGCAGAAGAAACGTAGGTATTTTGATTTTTTCGGCACCGATGACGGAAGGGGTGTCTTATCTGCACGAGAGTTATCTGAAAAGTATAGTTAAACTGTCATTTAACAGAGCACAAAATAATAAAATTTGGTTCTAGTGCTGATGTGCAACCCTTCCACCGCAAGCGGTCCCCCTCCCCTTCACAGCAAGCTGAGAAGGGGAGGCTTAGTATCTAAATCTTTCGCATCACTTTCAAACTCCGATTTATCAAGGGGTTATGCAACGCAAAAAGGCAGTCGCTCAGCGACTGCCTTTGGGATTATTTTGTGCATGTTATAATATATCCATCCACGTTGTTGCCGGAGACTGTGTAGACGCAGTCCTTGGGGATAAGAGTTTCTGTTATCTCTTCTCCTGCCTCGGCGGGGACGTAGTAGATCATTACTCCGCTTTCGGCCTCGTAGAATTCCTCGGCCTTCATATCGTAGGTGCCTGTTTCATCTGTATACCCAAGACAGATGCCGTCGTAGGTATAGCTCTTCAGATAATCGATATACTCTTCAAGACAGAAGTTCATATCCTCCATGATCTGTGCATGGGGAGCGCCTACGTAGCGGTAGTGCCATGACTCAAAGCTGATGCCCGTGAGGTGGACCTTATCCTGGGGATATCGGAGAATAAATCCGTATTCCTGGCATTTTTCGCGGAACCACTCGCATTCCGCGTCGCTTTCAACGTAGCTGATCTTACCGTTACGGTTTACGTTAAGGTCGATGCCGAGACCCGTATGATGCTCACTCTCGCCGGGATTCGCCACGTACTTCGCCGCATAATCCGCGCCGTAGTCCTTTACGTACTGTGCATAAAGGGATTCCTGAGACTCCTTGCTTCTGTATGCGCTGTTTATCTGCAGATACATAAAGCCCGTTTCGTTATAGCAGTCCTCTGTCAGCTTATTGAAGGCATCAAGGCAGATCTTTCCCGCCTTAACGGAGGTCGAGTAGCTTGACATTCCGTAATACTCGTTTTTATGCTCCGTGATGCTGATGATATCGCTCTCCATTTCCTCGGGGAAAAGGTACTCATTATGAGAATTTACGAGAATGAGATCGCCATAGTGCATCTGCTCTTTGTCAAGAGTGAGGCTGAAATACGGCAGAGGGTCCTCTGTTGTTACTTCCGCTGTTGTTTCATCGGAAATTATTGCGGAGGGGTCCTTTTTTCCTGAATCATCGGGCTTGTTAAGTCCGCTTGCAATAAGAAAAATGCAAAGACCTGCGATGAGAAGAAAGATAAACGCAACAAGCAGCGCCGCCGCATTGATCTTTGGGCGCTGACGGCGTCTTCTGTTATAAGAAAGTCGGCTTACGGGCTTGCGGTGTCTGTCGTGTCCCGCTTCCTCGGGGGTATATGTACGCTTGACCTGAGGCCCGTCGATAGGATCATATCCCATCTGCTGCCTTCTCGGGTCCTGATTGTTATTCATATGAATCTCCCTTATCTCAAAATGGGATTTAGCAAATTAAAGAAACAGTCTTTTCAAATTCGGATTTATCGGTGGGTTTGAATATCGGAAAAATCTCCCCCGCGCGTCATCCTGAGCGAAGCTAAATACCACAGTGTGGTGTTTTGCGAAGCCGAACTTTTGCCATAGCAAAAGTGTTCGCTAAAGCGAACAGGATCTCGCGGAAGACGGGCGTAGGTCTTTTCGCAGATCCCGCCCCCATAAGGGGGGCGCCCTCCCTATGGTCGGGTTCGACTCCGTAAACAATTCGCAGGATTGTTTACTCCGCTCAGGATGACGCGAAGAGTGCGCTCACTGAATCTTTAACAGACCGATAAATCCAAATTTGAAGTTAAATATCAAAAAATCAAGGGCTGTCTTTCGACAGCCCTTTTTTTCATTAATTACTCTGCAGAAAGAGCGTCTTTTCTGGAAAGGTTCATTCTGCCGCGCTCGTCAACACCGAGGAACTTGATCTTCATTGTGTCGCCAACGTTGCAAACGTCCTCAACCTTCTCTGTTCTCTTATTATCGAGCTTAGAGATGTGAACAAGGCCTTCCTTACCGGGAGCAAACTCAACGAATGCGCCGATGGGGATGATTCTTGTAACAACGCCCTCGTAGATCATGCCTACTTCAGGCTCGAATACGATACCGTCGATGATCTTCTTAGCAGCTGCGATGGAGTTCTTATCGATTGCGGAGATGAAGATAGAACCGTCATCCTCGATATTGATCTTAGCGCCTGTATCAGCTGTGATCTTCTGAATTACCTTACCGCCGGAGCCGATAACCTCACGGATCTTGTCGGTGGGGATCTTCATGGAGATCATCTTGGGAGCATACTCGGAAACCTCCTCGCGGGGAGCGGGGATAGCCTTGAGGATAACCTCGTCGATGATGTAGTCACGACCCTTGTGTGTTACCTCAAGAGCCTCAGCGATGATCTCAGGTGTAAGACCGTCGATCTTGAGGTCCATCTGGATAGATGTGATACCCTTGTGTGTACCTGCTACCTTGAAGTCCATATCGCCGTAGAAGTCCTCAAGACCCTGAATGTCGATCATTGTCATGAAGTCATCAGAATCCTCTGCAGTGATAAGACCGCAGGAGATACCTGCTACGGGAGCCTTGATGGGAACACCTGCGTCCATAAGAGCAAGTGTGGAGCCGCATACAGAGCCCTGAGATGTAGAACCGTTGGAGGAAACTACCTCAGAAACAAGGCGGATAGCATAGGGGAACTCCTCTACAGAGGGGAGTACGGGAACGAGAGAACGCTCAGCAAGCGCACCGTGACCGATCTCACGACGTCCGGGGCTTCTGGAAGCCTTAGCCTCACCTACGGAGTAGCCGGGCATGTTGTAGTGGTGGAGATATCTCTTGGACTGCTCTTCCCAGATAGTGTCGAGCATCTGCTCTTCGCTGATGGGGCCGAGAGTTGCAAGAGTGAGAACCTGTGTCTGTCCTCTTGTGAAGAGACCGGAACCGTGGATACGGCTGAACATACCAACCTCAGCTGCGAGGGGTCTGATCTCGTCCATTCTTCTGCCGTCTACGCGCTTCTTGTCGCGGAGGAGCCAGTTACGAACGATCTTCTTCTGAATCTTGTAGATAAGCTCGGGGTAGATAACCTCAAGCTCAGGATACTTCTCAAGGAATGCATCCATAACCTTGTCCTGGATAGGCTCCATTCTCTCGTCACGAACGTTCTTGTCGTCTGTGTCGAGAGCTGCCTTAACGTCCTCTTCAACGTATGCGAAGATTTCGTCGAACATATCGTGATCAAGCTCACCGGACTCGTATGTGAACTTGGGCTTACCAACCTCAGCAACGATGCTTCTGATGAATACGAGGAGCTGCTTGATAACTGCATGAGCCATCATGATAGCCTTGAACATATCATCATCGGAAACTTCCTTAGCACCAGCCTCGATCATAACAACCTTCTCTTCGCTTGCAGCAACTGTAAGCTCAAGAACGCTGTCCTCACGCTGCTTCTGAGTGGGGTTTACCATGAGCTTTCCGTCCTCTGTCATACCCATGAATACGCCGCCGATGGGGCCGTTCCAGGGAATATCGGAGATGGAAAGAGCGATGGATGCACCGATCATAGCAGTGATCTCAGGGGAGCAGTTGTAGTCAACGGAAAGAACTGTGAGAGATACGTTAACGTCGTTTCTGAGGTCCTTGGGGAAGAGGGGACGGAGGGGTCTGTCGATTACACGGGATGTAAGGATAGCCTTCTCACCGGGACGGCCCTCTCTCTTGAAGTAACCGCCGGGGATACGACCTACAGCGTACATTCTTTCCTCAAAGTCAACGGAAAGGGGAAGGAAATCGATGCCCTCACGGGGACGTGCGCTTGCTGTTGCACAAGCAAGAACTGCTGTTTCGCCGTAGCGAACGATACAAGAGCCGTTTGCAAGACCGGCAATCTTGCCTACCTCAACGGTAAGGGGTCTGCCTGCAAGCTCGTATGAAAAAGTTTTGTAATTCTCAAACATTTTTGCTTTCTCCTTTTAGATTTATAGATTAAGCCTCGATGGGTTTAGCACTTAAATATTTCGCTTTCTTTTAAAACGGGATGTCGAGGGCGCCATCCCCTACGATATGCCCACTTTGAAAGAAAAATATTTAACTGCTAACCCCCTAAGGCGTGCTTACAAAAATAGAGGCCCCGGCAGGACGAATGTCCTGCCGAAGCCGACTTAGCCTATCTTGGCTCTCGGCTAAAAGTGGAAATTACTTTCTGAGGCCGAGTCTTTCAACGATTGAACGGTAACGCTCAATGTCAACCTTCTGAAGGTATGCGAGAAGGTTACGGCGATGGCCAACCATCTTGAGAAGACCGCGACCGGAGTGGTGGTCCTTCTTGTTAGCCTTCATGTGCTCTGTGAGAGTCT
>JAZUAR010000158.1:0-25410 GCA_045638055.1 Candidatus Avispirillum sp. | reverse complement strand
AGAGTTTTGGAATTAGGTTAGGTGAGAATATGAAAATACTTATTACAGTAATCATAGTGGTGGCTGTATTAGCTTTCAAGATATATAAGACATATTTAGATATTACGCTTTTTAATAGAGATGCATATGATAAAACATTCGTGTGTCCAAATTGCGGTGCTCGGTTTAACGTAAAATGGTATCAGATGATATTCAAAACTGAAACTGTTCATACATATAATGCCGCCCACCTCAAGTGTCCTGTGTGTCACCAAAAGGATATGTGCAGTGTTGCGCATGAGGAAAGATGATGCGTATTAACATTGATGTTTTTGAGGTGAATATATGGATATTAAGTTGGTTAGGATAACGACGGATGAAGCAAATAATTTATGGGAAATGCAGGTTGAAGCTTTTCGTTCTTTATATGAGAAGTACCAAGATGCTGAAACCAGCCCTGCAACCGAAACTGTTGAAAAAATCATAATGCGACTAAATCAGCCGTTTACATATTATTATTACATAATGGTTGATAATGATAAAGTAGGAGCCATTAGAGTTATTGATAGGCATAAAGAGGGGAGTGCTAAAAGAATATCTCCCATATTTATTTTGCTTGAGCACAGAAAAAAAGGCTATGCACAAAAAGCAATACAATTAGCAGAACAAATCCACGGATGCATGAATTGGGAACTTGACACAATATTGCAAGAAAAGTGGAATTGCTATTTATATGAGAAAATGGGGTATCGCAAAACGGGAAAGACTGAAATAATAAATGATAAATTAACTTTGGTTTTTTATAAAAAGGATTAATGTAAATAAAGGCGATTCTTTGAAGATCCCAGTTTGTTTAATTCATCAAATTTCTTTATGAACGTTTCCTTTAATAGTAGGGGCGACCATTGGTCGTCCGTTAATCGAAACGATATTCACCGTATTAATTACATATGCATGCGGACGACCAATGGTCGCCCCTACATAGTTTTACAAACAAAAGGAGAATACATGAAAGCAATTATCTGCGACCTTGACAGAACTCTCTTACATACGGACAAGAGCATTTCAAGCTATACTGCAAAGGTTTTTAAAAAATGCCGCGAACGCGGGATTTTCGTTATGGCAGCAAGCGCAAGACCGTTAAGAGCCATCCTGCCGTATAACGATACTATTCCGTTTGATGCTGTATGTGCTACTAACGGTGCCATTATTTCTTTGCCGAACGGTATTTTAGAGGTTGGATTTTCCACAGAAAGCGGAGAAAAGATAATTTCAAGGCTTTTAGAATTTCCCGATGTTTTCCTCTCCGTTGAAACAAGCAAGGGCCTTTATTCAAATCGTGATATTCCAATATGGGAACCCATTATCTACGACAAATTTCCTAAATTGCCCGAGGATATCGTCCTTTATAAAATTCTTGCAAGCAGTAAAGAACTCCCTCTTTATGAAGGAGTTGAAGAAGCTTTGACAGAGGACGTCTATCATACGATTGCAGATAAGATGCTTATACAGATAATGAGCAAAAATGCAACGAAGTGGAACGGAATAAAGAAAATGCTGTCTTACTTTAATATTTCGCCCTCTGATGCAGTCTATTTCGGTGACGACAACGATGATATCGACCCTATCAAATATTGCGGACTCGGTGTTGCGGTATCAAATGCGATTCCCGAGGTTCTCACCATGGCAGACAAGATAACAGACAGCAACGATGAGGACGGTGTTGCAAAGTTTATTGAGAGAAATATACTGTAACGCTGTATAAGTAAAAAAACGGTTTGAACGATCATTCCTTTGAAATGGCGGAGATTGCTTGCAGTGGAAGGAAGTAGGTACGATAAAAATATCGCAGGAGGATAAATATGAAAATATCAATTAGACAAACGCAAGAGAATGAGGCCATAGAATTATGCAATATCCAGAAATCAGCTTTCTTACCTTTGTACGAAAAATATCATGATGAGGGTAATCCTTGTTTAAGAGGCGTTGAAGATATTGTTAACAGACTTAACTCAGATTACTTCCGATATTTCACAATTTTTTTGGATGAAGAAATTGTAGGAGGTATTTTGTATAAGTGTAAAGGCAGAACTCCTTTTGTAGATGTTTTGGAAGAATATCAATATTATTTGCAAAGAGTATATGTTAAACCTGAACACCAATGTAAGCGGATAGCACAAACTGCAATTATTCTTTGTGAAAAGGAGTTTAAAACTGCAAAAAAATTCTTGGTAGATTTTCCTGAAGATTTGGTAAAGAATAAACGTTGTTATGAAAAAGCGGGATTTGTTGATACTGGTAAAAGATTAAAAGTTCAATCGAATTTGATTTTGGCTTGTTTTGAGAAAATACTATTATAAAAATTCCAAATTGAATGATGAATAAAGTTTTTCAAACAAAAAATGATGCCGTTTCGGCATCATTTTTTGTCTTTGATATATTCTTCTCTCAGAATAGAGCAGATACCAACGTCGATTAGCTTTCCCTTGACAAGCATTGATTTGCGAAGGATTCCCTCAAAGGTCATTCCCGCCTTTTCCATAACTCGCCTTGAAGCTTTATTTTCGGGCATATAATGAGCCTCTATCCTTTGAAGACCGAGGGGTTCAAAGCCAAATTCAATAACTCTTTTCACAGCCTCCGTTGCAATTCCCATATTGGAAAACTTGGGGTTTATAACGTATCCAACTTCTCCGGAAAGAGAGGTTTCGTTAATTTGGGTAAAGCCGCAGGTGCCTATCATTTTGCCCTGATAAACAACTGCCCAGTCAAAAAACTTTCCCGCTCTGTACTGGCTTTGCACGTATGAAAGATATTTGTAGGTATAGACTGCGTCGGGATGAGGCTCCCACGTAAGATATCGGGTAACCTCGGGAATGCAGGAATATTCAAACATATCCTCCGAGTCAAACCGCTCAAGCTTTCTGAGAATCAGTCTGTCTGTATATAGTACCGGGGGGACCCGGAATATCTGCTTTATACTGTTCATAGCGCACCTCACTTATATAAAATAGTATACTATTTATAATTTAATTTTGCAATACTGTGAAAAAATTTAAACTTTGTGTTGATGTGTTCATAAAAAAGTGGTAAAATAGTAGAAATATGAGCTGTAGGAATGGGATTTCTATGAGAAAAACTCTTTGTGTGCTTGGCGCAGGAAATATGGGCCTTGCAATAACTGACGGAATTTTAAATTCAGGAGTGCTTTCGCCCTCTGATATAACCCTTGTTCGCAGAAATACAGATAAGCTTTCTTCCTATAAGGAAAAGGGATGCAATATCTCCTCCGACGTGGTAGCGGCTGCAAGGGATGCTGATGCCGTAATGCTTGCGGTAAAGCCTCAGATGATGCAGGATCTTTTTGCAAATATCGCCCCTGTATGCGAAGGAAAGCTTGTTATCTCCATTGCCGCAGGAATTAAAATTGAAACTATCAGAAAAGCTCTTCCCGGTACATTTGTTGTTCGAACAATGCCCAATACTCCCCTAACAGTCGGTGAAGGAGTAACGGAGCTTTGCCGTGCAGAGGACGTTTCCGATGAGGATTACAGCTTTGCAAAAAGCCTTTTCGCGGGAGCGGGCTTGACCTTTGATTGCCGCGAGGAGCAGATCAATGCGCTCACAGCCCTCACCTCAAGCGCAGTTGCATATTTTGCCGCGATTGAGGATGCTATGGTAGGCTGGGCTATGGAAAACGGCCTCGGTGACTATGACAGACAGGCGCTTTGCGACCTTGTTTCCAAAACTGCCCTCGGTACGTCAAAGCTTATGCTGGATACAAAGATGGAGCCCACAGCACTCATAAAGGCAGTTGCTTCTCCCAAGGGAACAACAGAGCAGGCTCTTCGCGTCTTTTCAGAAAAAGACCTTGATGGCACTTTCAAAAGCGCAATGACAGCTTGCCTTGACCGCGCCGAGGAGCTTGCAAAAAACTAAGTGATAACTTTGACTCTCCGTGCATAGAGTATATAAAAAACGGAGAGTGGTCATGACAGATATTAAGATATACAGAAAGAATATTGTCCGCTTTCGGGGAATATTTCTGTTTTGTGTTTTTTTGGCAACAGCACTGGGTATGTATATTGGGTTTAACCTCAGTACCTACGAAAGCTGCATAATCATCCCACAGTCACCCTTTGAAGGCGGTTTTCTTGACGGAGTCATAAGGGTATGCCTTTTCGATACCTTAGCCTTCTGGCTGATTACCGTCCCGTGGTCTCCTGCTTTAACGGTGGCAGTATCCTCTGCAATCTTTCTTTTCAGAGGAATGGTTATCGGAAACGGATGTCGGGTGTTTTTTGCAAACTCGTCATTTGCTGTTTGTGTTGTTCTTCTTTTTTCATATATTGCCGTAACGCTGTTTTTGTTAATCTATGATGCGTACGTCAATACAAACGGAAAGGTGAGCAGCCCGTCAAGAATATTATCTTGCTTTATAGCTACGGGAGGATGCGCTGTTGTGAGAATCCTTCCAATGTTGTTAATAAAATAATTCATAATGTAAAGGAAGTCAAAAATGGGAAAAAGATACGAGAACATGAATGACTATAACGAGGAGAATGAGGGCAAAAAGAAAAAAAGGATGACCCTCAATCCCTTCGAGAATATGTTCAATAAGGACGGAAAGGGAGTAGAAAAGGATGAGCTGAAGGTTATTGATAAGCCTAACCTTGCAAACTTTTTCAAGCTTTTCAGAAGAAAGCTGAATCATATCTTTTCAGTTAATATCCTTCTCATCGTGGGAAATTTTCCCATATTCTTTGCGATGCTTGCCTATGCTTATACAATGAATGAGGTCCTTGCACCCTCATCTCAGATATATCCCATGCTCAGAGGCGTGTCATACTTCGATAACTCCCCCACAGTAATGACCCTTCTCGGCATATTCGGAAAGCAGGATACCCTGGCAATACCCACAACCGTTTCCTACGTCCTCTTCGGACTTGCACTTCTCGTGCTTGTAACGTTCGGACTTGTAAACGTGGGCACCACATACATAAACAGAAACATCCTCCGCGGTGAGCCTGTATTTATCATGAGCGATTTCTGGTATGCCATCAAGCGCAACTGGAAGCAGGGCCTTATCTTCGGTATCATCGATATCCTTCTTATGGTTATCCTCGTTTATGATATCATCTATTACAGAGCATGCCTTGCCGCAGGCGGAATCTTCCTCACAATGTACGTTGTAGGCTACGGTCTTGCAATAGTTTACAGCTTCCTGCGCACATATGCATATCTTATGATCGTAACATTTGATATGAAGCTTGTAAAGATCATGAAGAACAGCCTTTATTTTGCAGTACTCGGTATCAAGAGAAATGCAATGGCGCTTCTCGGTACTGTTATCGTAGTTGTTCTCAACTATATTCTTATCAGATCTATTCTCCCCATCGGACTTGTAATTCCTTTCATCATTCTCTTTGGTCTTATCCAGTTCATGGGCGTATACGCCGCATTCCCCAAGATCAAGCAGATCATGATCGATCCTTATTATAAGGAAGTAGAAGCAAAAGAAGCTACAGAAGAATAAAATAAAAACCACCGAAGTTCAATTCGGTGGTTTTTTTGTTAAATGGTTTCACAAATAAGGGCTCTTGCGCCGAACTTTCTGATGGCGCTTGCAGTTGCGTTTGCAGCGGTGCGATCCTTGAAGAAGCCGAATACAGCAGGGCCGCTTCCGCTCATCATAGCAAAGTCAGCACCGTTTTCAAGAAGAATGTCCTTCTGCGCCTTTGCTGTGGAGTGAACGGGGAGGATAACTTCCTCGAAAATATTATAAGCATTTGAGAAAAGCTGACCCACGTTGTTTTCACGAACCGCCTCAACAGTAGTTTCGAAATCGGAGTGACGATGGTTAACGTCCTCGCCGTAAAGCTCGTCTATCATGCCGTAAGCCTTAGGTGTTGAAACACCCTCGCCGCCTCGTGTGATAATTACAGTCATACCCTTGAGAGCAGGCAGGGGAGTCATAACCTCGCCAAGGCCCGTGCATATAGCGCATCCTCCGAGAATACAGAAGGGCACGTCAGCGCCAAGAGTAGCACCAAGGGTAAGAAGCTCATCGTCGGAAAGAGGGAAGCCGCAAAGCTCGTTGAGAGCCTTGAGGGTAGCAGCAGCATCTGTGCTACCGCCTGCAAGTCCGCTTGCAACGGGAATATGCTTTTCAATGTGTATTGCGGCACCGCAGTCAAGGTTTGCTGCCGCAAAGAATGCCTTTGCCGCCTTGTAAGCAATATTTCTCTCGTCTGTAGGCACGTGAGGGAAGTTTGAGGAAAGAACTATATCCTTTTCTGTAAGCTCAACGGTGATAATATCTGAAAGGGTTACGGTATGCATAATGCTTTCAATATCGTGATAGCCGTTTTCCCGTCTTGAAACAACGTCAAGATAAAGATTGATTTTCGCAGGGGCATTTACTGTAAGTTTCATAGTTATGAATCTTCCTTTTTTGTCAATGAATGATTTTAATGAAGATATTCTGCTTGATCTTTACGGAATTGATGGGGCAAAGCTCCTGACAGCAGTAGCATCGGATACATTTTTTGTAGTCGATAACTGCCTTTTTGTTTTTTATTGTAATAGTATGCTGAGGGCAGGAGCGGGCGCAGACACCGCAGCCGATGCAGGTCTTTCTGTTTATCTGGGGCTTCGGCTCAAAAAGCTTTGCAATTCTTCCGCCAAAGAGATTGGGAAGCTCTCTGAGAATATTGAATTTCTGTGTGTCGGGCAATATAACATCTGTAGTTTTGCAATTGTCAGCAGTATCACCGATGATTTCAATTTCGGAAACGCTTTCGGGGCAAAGACCTCTCTTTTTCGCGCAGTTGACCATAGGCACAGTACCCTCAAATCCGAGAAGGGATTCGCAAACAAGGTCAAGGGAGAAGGGGGAGCGGGATGTGAGAAGAACACCGAAATTTTTAGGAGTTCCGCCCGTAGGGCCGTTACCCTCCATGCCGATAATACCGTCGCAAATAGTGATCATATCCTTGCTGGTGCAAAGCATATTGCAAAGATCGCAGATCATTTCAATAAAGTTTTCCTGCTCGGGGAAGCGGGCGTGCATCTCGAATTTTTCAACGCCTGGAATACAGCCGAAAAGATTTTTGACGCCTGCGCTCATCTTTGTCAGTGAATGAGTTTTCAGCTTGCAGATATTAACGATAACGTCAGCCTCGATAATGGGGTCGATAATATTAAAGGTCTTGCACTTGACGCCGTTGGGATTATGCATAGTACCCGCGCCGTTTTTCGTGTTCAGATCAATACCCTCGCGCTCAGCCATTTCGAGAATTCCGCAGCCCTTGTAGTGGGCTCTTATGGTAGCCTCGGTGTAGGGTCCGCCTGAGCTTTCAGCAACTGTTATGCTCTCAGCTCCCATTTTTTTGAGAACTCTTGCCGCCGCGGCAATAACAGCAGGATGAGTAGTAGCCGCAAATTCAGGCTCCTTATTCATAACGAGATTGGGCTTGATAACGACCTTTTTGTGGCGAATAAGCTCTTCGTTTATATCAGCCGCAGAGAACTGCTTTTCAAGAAGAGCAGTCAGGGCATCGGTATCATATGTGCTGCACGCATTAAGTGCAACGGGTGTTTTTATCATGTTTTACTCCGAATATTTTATATTAATTCAAGTTTACCATATAAAGTATTGGAATGCAAGGAAAAGTGGAATAATATGTATTAGGTAAAGGTTCATAAAATGTGACTTGACATTATGTCAAAAAAATAATATAATCAGTTTGATAAAAAGAGAAAAAGAGGATATTTTGATATGAAAAATATGCTGTTTATAATAAACTCCGCATCAGGTAAGATCGCGCTTGCAGATACCTTGATGAACGTTATTGAGATATTCTCAAATGCAGATTACGATATAAAGATCCATCTGACAAAGGGCGAGGGAGATATAGAAAATCTCATCAAGGAGCAGGGCGCAGATTACGATCTTATCGTTTGCTGCGGCGGAGACGGAACTCTCAATATCGTTGCAGGTACAGCCTATAAGGAAGGCGTTGATATTCGCATCGGATATATCCCCGGCGGTACAACAAACGATTTTGCGGCATCTCATAAGATCGATACCGTAACTACAGTTGCGGCAACACAGATTGCCGAGGGAATCGACAGGGAGGTAGACCTCGGTCTCCTTAACGGTCAGCCCTTTATCTACGTAGCGGCATTCGGTATGTTCTCTGACGTATCCTATCAGACAGACAGAGAAATGAAAAAGGCAATGGGCCACGCGGCATACGTATTCGAGGGAATCAAATCCTTTGCAAAGGCAAAGGCATATCCCCTTACCGTTGAGTATGATGGCAAGACAATCGAGGGCGACTTCATTTACGGAATGGTAAGTAACTCAAGAAGAATCGGTGGCTTTGAGCTTCCCATTCTCAAGAATATCCTTTACGATGACGGCGAGATGGAGGTAACTCTTATCCGTAAGCCTAAAACAGCTATGGAAACTCAGAGGCTTATCAACAGCTTCCTTAATTCCACAGCAGACGACGAAATGGTCTATATGTTCAAAACATCAAATCTCAAAATAACCTCAGGTATCGCTATCCCCTGGTCCCTCGACGGAGAATTCGGCGGCGCTTTCGAGGAATCCAATATAGAGGTAGCCTGCGGCGCAATCAAGATGGTGTTTTAATAAAATTATGCGCTCTCGTTTCAAACGAGAGCGCATTTGATTTTATGAAACGCTATTAATTATATCACTCAAAGCACCGTTATTACATTCAATACTTAACACGTAACCGTCACCGATATCAAAATAGCAATAATTAAAAAAACCTTCGGATTTGAAAATAATGTAGTTGATACTGTTTGTGTTAGTACCGGCTTGTACTTCCTTGATATGGATTTTACCACCCATCATCTGGTTTTCGCTTTCAAGGGTAAGATTGAAGAAATTCTCATCAAGTTTAACCTTATCTCCCAATTTATACATGCCATTTATACCACCGCAGCGTGTATCGGTTTCGATATTTATAAAGTCAAGATAAAGTGTTCTTTTCTTTATGCTGTAATTATCCGTTTCAATGGTGGCAAGACCGATATTTACGGATTTATTATCGGTATTTGTTTTTGCATGATCCCAACTGTAGCTGCCGCTTTCCGAAGTCAGAGCGTAGTAGTTTGACGGGGAATATGTAAATTGGTTGGTTGTGGATTTATCGTATTCTACGATAATTTCATAAATTTTACCGTAGGGGTCCTTAACAAAATTTTTCTGCCATTTTGCTATACTTTCAGAATTGTTTATATCATAAATGCCCTGATCGAAAGCATGGAAGTCAATATGTACTGTTACATTGATGCCATCATCTGTTTCAGCGGTTAGCAGACAATACTGTCCTTCATCGAGTACCAGTTCTGCGGATGTGAAGGTAATATTCTTAGTGTATTCGCTTACGTCGTTACCTGTTTGCATGCCCATTACCGTACCGTCGGATACAACAATGTTATCAGGATTGGCAGGTGCATAATTGATATCCGTGGTTTTGACGTCAAATTGAAATGTAATACCGGGCGCATATTCAGCTCGGCACATAAGCATATCTGCTGAACTTTCTTCTGCATTTAACCATGTTAAAGCACCATATTTTGCACTTATCTCATCGTTAGTCATAGAAAGCATTTCTGAATACTTATTTTCAAGGCTTGCCATAGCAGTTTCGGTTTTCGCTGTTGTTTCGTTCTTTGAGGTGGTATTTGAATTGTCTGTGTTTTTGTTACAACCGATCATACTCACAGCTAAAATAGCAGTCAATAAGAAACATATAAACTTTTTCATTTTAAATCTCCTTAATAGTTTTGACGTTGGTCTCGAATATATTAAAAGTAAAATATCCGTATTCATTTTTGCCAGCTATGTTGTTCTCATCTGTCCAGTTAAGAGAGCCTTTTTCGTAAGCACCGAAATAAGTTGGAAGGTATGAATTATAATCACTAAATCCCCACAATAGTTTATCTCCGTTTAGTGCAATTACATCGAAACGAGCGCTTCCGTCGCTGATGAATTCAACAGCGCATCGTGTTCCGTCTGGTGAAAAAACAAGTGTGTAGGGAACATCGGAATATGTTCCTGTTGATAATCTGACATATTCACCGCTTTCATTTCTAAAGATAATTCCGCAATATTTGTCTCCATCTGTTTCGTATGAAACAGACCAGCCGAATTCAGTTTTTTGCCATGTTTCATTGTTTATGAAATAAGCATCAGTAATTTTGAATACTGCATCTTTAAGATATAGTGCATCATATGAATTGTAAAAATAAGCTCGGAGACAAAGATCGTATTTACCTATGGGGATAATTACGTCAACTTCATTTCGAAGAGCAGTATTGTTATTGGAAGCATCGCGAATCGTTACTTTGCTCATATCGATGGTTTCGGGATTTTTTGCATCATCCGGTACATCTAATCCGATAATCACAGACTTAGCCCATTCGCTATACTTGCTTTCTTTGGGGCTGCTTTCATTCAATACTGCAATTATTGCTTCAAGCTGCGCATAAAATGCATCGTAATTACCGAGCAGAAGCAGTTCGGAGGGAGTAATATTACCTCGTACGATTTCACCGAGGGGGGACTTTTCTCCGGTAGTAAGCTCCATACAGAAGGGAACGCCGTAAAATGCATTTTCTCCTATCTCTAAATTGTCAGGAATATAACCCTCAGTTGCATATATACAGCCGCTAAATGCGTAATCGTCTATTGTTTTTAGAGAGTCAGGCAAGTAGATTTTTTCGAGCTTTGAATTAGAGAAAGCGGATATACCTATAAATTCAAGAGATGAATTAAAGGTTATATCTTTAATATTGCTTGTATGGAACGCTGATGCGCCTATCACTTTAATGCTTTCGGGTACTGTATATACCGTGCCCGAGCCTTCATAGTGAATCAACATATTTCCGTCGGCAGATATTACAGTGTCGTTGTTATATATAAAATTGGAATTGCCTTCTGTATTTACATGGACAAGAGACGACATATTTGCAAAAGCGTTTGGCTCGATATCACGAACATCTGAGCATAAATTGATAGTGTGTATTTTGTCTGCGTTTTCATTGTCTGAAAAGGCGTTGCTTTTGATTTTTGATACGTTATTTGGAATAGTGATTTCTGTTTCGTTACCGGTGTATGACAGCAAAGCACCATTCTTTATAACAAATCCGTCAGCAGTTTTATAAGGCTTTGTGAGGATATATGCACCAAGTAAAGCGAAACAAACGCAGGCTGCTACAGCAATCGAGCAGATTGCTTTGAAATTTACTTTAACTTTTGCATTTTCCGCATTTTCCAGATATTTATCATCTGTACATGAGAACAAATACAGTAATTTTTCACTTGTCATTAGTATAACCCCTCCTCTATAAGAATTCTTCTTAGACTTTCTCTGGAGCGGTGTAGTGAGACTTTCACTTTGCTTTCAGTTATCTTATACTTTTGGGATATATCACAAACAGATTTAATATTAAAATATCTGTCAATAAAAATGTTTCTGTTATCCTCATTTAATTGCGACAAAAAGGAATTAAATATTGAATAAAAATGTTCTTCATCAATTTTGTCAGAGGTATTATCAGATCCTGAAACACAATATTCCAATTCTTCAAGTACAAGATCAACCTCACCGTTCCAACGTTTTTGAGCTTTGTTGCGACGGAATTTATCGAGGGCTAAATTGCGTGTTATTTTTACCAAAAAAGCTCCCAAAAATTTCGGGCGTTGATGGGGCATCAAATTCCACGCCCTTAAATAAGTATCGTTGACACATTCCTCAGCATCTTCTACGCTTTTCAATATGCTGAAAGCCGTACTGTTACAGCGGTTGCCATATTTATAGCTGCTTTGAGTAATTGCATCTTCATGTCTTTGCCAATAAAGATCGACAATTGCTTCATCTGTCATAGCTTTTCTCCTTTCTTTGCCCTTCAACTATTAAGACGGAGTGAAAGGTGCAAAGGTTACACTTGGGAACAATATTTTGAAATAAAATTAAGTCTTTTTTTGAAATAAGAATTTTTGAGTAATTTATAAACATTTGAGGCGCACCTCGCAGAGAAGTGCGCCTCAGTTAAGATTTGTATAACTAAATATGAAAAATCAAACTATCATTCCGAGAATCTCGTGCTTTTTCTCGTCTGCTGCGGCGAGAATGTCCTTGAGGGGAGCGCCGGCCTTGAAGTATTCGTACATTTCAAGAGTGCAGAGAGTGATCTTATCGTCCTTTGCAAGACCTGTGAGAGATACGAGAGTATCAGCAGCAGCGTCTGCCTCGAGGGAGTTTTCGATCATGTAGCAGTGAAGTGCTGCAGCGCTACCTGTGCAGATAAATACAGGGAAGATACCCATTTCAACACAGCTCTTAGCAGCACCTGTAAGTCTGTCGGAGTTTGCAAGCTTACGGGGGATATCACCGCCAACGCGAGCGCATGTGTCGCCAAGCTCACGGTTGTGGAAGCGGCGGATAAGGTCAGATGCATGGTCGAGAAGAGGTCTGATAGGAGTGGAATATCTTGTGGAAAGAGCATCGCAGGACTCAAGCATCGCATTGTGAACGAGGAGTCTTACTGTGGGATCTACGATGGAATCGCAGATATACTCGTGGCCAAGCATATTTCCGAGGTATGCACAAATTGCGTGACCCATGTTGTGGATAAAGAGCTTTCTCTCAATGTAGTAGTGGAAGGGAGAGAAGGGAACCATGTTCTTGATCTCGGGAACAGAGCCCTTGAAAGCAGCGCGGTCAACGGGGAGAACACCGTATTCCTCAACTGCGATCTTGAGAGGATTATCGTTTTCGCCTGACGGCTTTGGAACAGGAACCATTCTGCCAACGGATGTCTCAACAAGACCTACTGTTGCCATTTCCTCTTCTGTGAGCTGATCTGCGAGAAGCTCTCTGATGTATTCATCAGCATCCATAAGGTTTTCGCAGATGAGAAGATTGAGGGGAGCCTTGCCTGCCTCAAATCTTGCCTTAACGCCTGCAACGAAGTTGGGGAGAATGAACTTGATAGCCTTAGCGCCAACGCAGGTTGCGCAGATATCAGCCTCGAGAAGAGCCGCAACAGCAGCGTCTCTGTCGTTTCCGTCAACAGCGCAAACGTTCTTTATGTCAATGATCTTTTCTTCCTTGCCGCCAACGATGTGGAGGGGATACTGACGGTCAGCATTCATTCTCTCGATAACAGCCTTAGAAACGTCGATAAAGGTAACGTTGAGACCTGCCTGAGAAAAGAGCGCACCGATGAAACCACGGCCGATATTGCCGGCACCGAAAATTACTGCATTCATTATATAGATTCCTTTCAAAGAAATAATTATCTTTTTTTATTATACCATCATGTTATTTTGCGGTCAAGTTTACTTTTTGAAAAATATATAGTATAATAAAGAAAAAGTAAAAGAGCAGGTGATAAAATGGCAATGACGTGGCAGGAGCTTGAAAGTGCATGCTCTGGCTGTCAGAAATGGCCTCTGGGAGCTACGAGAACGAATATAGTTATCGGAACGGGTAACAAAAATGCCGATATAATGTTTGTCGGAGAAGCACCGGGAGCAGACGAGGACAGAACGGGCATCCCCTTTGTCGGTGCTGCAGGAAAGCATCTTGATAAATTCCTTGCGGCTGTGGGAATAAACCGAGAGGACGTATATATTGCAAATATTCTCAAATGCCGTCCCCCCAATAACCGCGATCCTTTACCTGAGGAGCAGGATATATGTATAAAATATCTTCGTGAGCAGGTAAAGCTCATTCGCCCGAAGATGATCGTGTGCCTTGGCAGAATATCTGCAATGCGCCTTATCGATCCCGAGTTTCGTATAACAAAAATGCACGGACAGTTTTTCAAAAAGGGTGATTTTCACATCTGCGCCGTGTATCATCCCTCAGCCCTCCTCCGCGACGCCTCAAAGAACGAGGATATGTACCGCGACATGAAGGCAATAAAAGCGAAGCTGGATGAATTAATTTGATAATAGAAAACCTCCCGATTTTCGGGAGGTTTTTTGTTTTAATTCAATTTATCGGAGAAGAACTGGTTAACGTCGTCGCGGATGACGCCCTGCTCAACGATCCATTCCTTTGTGTACTGAACGAGAAGGGAATTGTGGAGTCCTTCAGCGCCCATATAGTAGATGAGGAAGTCCTCAGCCTCCTGGAGGTTATCGATCTGAAAATCAGATGCCATCTTGAGGACGCGCTCCTCGTAAAACTCGTCGGTGTATGTGATGTTTTCGCGTCTCATGATATAGTAGAACAGCATATCCTCAAAGCAAACGTCCTTAGCGTACTCTTCAATGCTTTCGTAGTACTCATCAAGAGTCTTGTAGCCGTAGTTTTTCTTTACGTACTCAAGAAGACTCATATCATCTTCCTGTGCCGCCGCTCGTGCGCTTGCGAGAGTGCTTTCATAGATCTTGTTATATTCCTTTTCGGGAACCTTCTTGAGCTTGGAGTTATCGCAGATATACTTCCATGCGAGAACTGCCTTATAGCCCTCGATATCCTCAGTCTTTTCCTTGATCATCTCCTCGGAGATATACATATCCATCGCCTCGCCGTAGTAGCCGTAATGGTCGTGATAGAACTGATCGTCAATTCCGGTGAAGACAACCTCGTCGATGTAGTTGAGATAGATCTCAATCTCAACCTCGCGGCCGGAGTTGATATAGTCCTTGAAGAAGGGGTCGGGGATATTGAGAGTAACAGTCTTCTTTTCGCCCTGGCTCATGCCGAGAACAGCTGTATCAAGGGCAGGGAAGCCGAAGTAGTTTGTTCCGAGAAGGAATGTTTGACCAAGTCCGTCATCGCGCTCGGCAAAGGTGAAAAGGTCATATATCTCGCCTGTGTCTGTGAACTTGCAGGTTGTGATAATATCAACGTAGTCAAATTCGCGGCAGGGACGGTCGGGGTCCTGTATACGATCGCAGTAGTAGCCTGCAAGCTGCTTGAGTCTGTTGTCAAGGTCCTCGCGGCTGGGAACGTACTTAACCTCGGGAATCTCGATGCCCTTGTAGTCGCAGACCTCAACGTAGTCGGGGAGATAATAGTCGTAATCCTCGCCTGTTCTGTCATAAGCCTCATACTGCTTGTCCTTGCAGGAAACGAGCATAGAGGAAAGTGTAAGTGCACAAAGCACAAGTGATATGATTCTTGCAAACTTTTTCATAATACTTAACCGTTCTTTCATTTGCTTTGATAATACTGTTTTGCTTTAAGACGTCCCGTAACCTTTGTCAAAAAGGTAAAGCATACCCAGCTGAGAAGGATGATAACGGGAATCTGGAATACGTAGAAAAGATAGTCGGAAATAATGCTCTTGATCTCGTTCACGGTAGGATCGCTGTACTTTATAAAAAAGGGAATAACGTTCATAACGGAAAGATCAAGAATGAGGAAAATATAATAAAGAGCTGAAGAGACAAAGGCGCATATTAAGGGGGAGTGAGCTCTTACAGTTCTTTCTTTATCTGAGCAATTTCTTTTTCTTGCAAAGAAGCCGCTGAGGATTATTGCGACAATGAGGATGAGAAGGTCGAAAAGTACCTCAACGAGATAGGAAAGTCCTCCCGAAACAAGCTGAGCTGTGCTGAG
Organism: Candidatus Avispirillum sp.; assembly: GCA_045638055.1. Lineage (GTDB taxonomy): Bacteria > Bacillota > Clostridia > Oscillospirales > CAG-272 > Avispirillum. The sequence continues at coordinate 9,808 of JAZUAR010000158.1, read as the reverse complement.
CTGATTTGCAAGAAGGTTATAGGTGAACATTATAGCCTTTCCCGAGAAAAGACATCCGAGGGATATAAGTGATGTTGTGATACAGGTTTTCTTTCCGAAATAGGAATATGCATAGACAGCTGTTGTAACAGCGCTAGCCGTTGCGGCGATGGCCATAAGCATATATCCGTAGCGGAACAGATATACAAGAGCTACAGAGACTGTTATATCAGATGCTGCCCAAAGATAGGCAAGCTGGAGGGCTTTTGAGATAACGGTAGTCAAAAGAACAGCCAAAATGGAAAACAGTCTGAATGAAGCTGTTATTTTATTTTTTGCCATATATTCTCCGATAGAGTATATTTAAAATCAATACAAAACATTTTAACATACCGAGGCTCACAATACAAGGAGTAAATTTGTAAATTTTATGTTTGGCATAATGTTTTTTCTTTTTGAATATACTTCAAAAAAACAGAAAAGGAAGTATTTGGAATTATGACAAACGAATACAGAAGGAAAATTGATAAAAACCGAGCTCTCCTTGACTTTGCAACCCCTGCAGACCACAGCACTGTATGTGAATTTATTGAAATCATGGCAGAGCGATATGATTTTCTCTCCGTCACGGGAATCGGCGAATCCATCCTCTCAAAAAAGATACATATGATAACGCTCGGTAACGAAAAAGCAGAAAAATCCGTTCTTTACGTAGGCTGCCATCACGGCGCCGAATGGATAACAACTCTCCTTCTTTTGCGCTTTGTAAACGAGCTTTGCGAATATTATAAGTCATCAAAGCAGCCCTTCGGAATAAATTTGCAGACTCTCTTTTCAAAACGATGTCTGAGAATCGTCCCTCAGCTCAACCCCGACGGAGCAGACCTTGTGATAAACGGATTGTCTGAGGATAATATCCTTTACGACCGCCTTTATAAAATGTCGGGGGGAGATTTTTCAAAATGGCAGGCTAATGCACGAGGCGTAGATTTGAATCATAATTACGATGCGGGATTTTTGGAATATAAAGCCCTTGAAGCTGAAAACGGCATTGAACCGGGACCTACAAGATATTCGGGAGAATGCCCCCTGTCAGAGCCGGAAACTGCCGCCCTTGCAAGCCTTATTAAATATGATTCATCTATCAGTATGATAATGACACTCCATTCTGCAGGAGAGGAGATATATTATTCCTCAGGTGAGAAAATTCCCAAGGGCGCTGAGCGGATTGCAAAAATTCTTTCAAGGCTGTCGGGATACAAGCTTTCACGCCCCTCGGGACTTGCATCCTTTGGCGGTCTTACCGATTGGTTTATAGAGAGCTTCGACCGACCCTCCTTTACTGTTGAGTGCGGAAAGGGAGAAAATCCCATCGGTGAAAATAAATATTTTTCCATATATGCCGCAATCCGCGAAATGCTTATGACAGCCCCCTTACTTATATAATAATGTTGACATTGCCACGCTTTTGGGGTAAAATATTCTTATTATAAAGAAGAAGGAATAAGAAAATGACAGATTCCAAAAAGCTTTTGATTGTAGACGGTAACAGTATCCTCAACCGTGCATTTTACGGTGTCCGCCCCCTTTCAACCAAAGAGGGAATACCCACAAATGCGGTATACGGCTTTATCACAATACTGAAAAAGCATATAGACAGCCTTTCCCCCGATTATCTTGCCTGCGCCTTTGACCTTAAGGGTCCCACATTCCGCCACGAAATGTATGACGGCTATAAGGCAAACCGCCATCCCATGCCCGATGATCTTGCGGCTCAGCTTCCCTGGGCAAAGAAGACAGCAAGGGCAATGGGCTTTACTGTAATCGAGTGTCAGGGCTGGGAGGCAGACGACGTTCTCGGCACAGTTGCGGGAATGGCAGATAATGCAGGAGGCATTCGGTCCTATATTCTCACAGGAGACCGCGACTCTCTGCAGCTTATCACAGATAACACATCCGTTATCCTCGTTAAAACAAAAGAGGATATCGTGTTTGATAAAGAAAAGTTTACCTCTGAGTACGGCGTGACACCCGAGGGATATATCCACGTTAAGGCTCTTATGGGAGACTCCTCCGATAATATCCCCGGCGTTAAGGGCATCGGTGAGAAAACAGCCTTCAAGCTTATCGGCGCTTGCCAGAGCCTTGACGGACTTTATGCCGACGAGACTCTCGGTGGAGCAGGTAAAAGCGCAAAGGAAAAGCTCCTTGCGGGAAAAGAAGATGCTTATATGTCCTATGAGCTTTCAAAGATAAGTCGCGAAGCGCCTATCGGTATGACTCTCGAGGATATCGAAAACGGCGGCGAGGACAAAAACGAGCTTCTTGAAATTTTCACAAAGCTTGAGTTTTCAGGCCTTGCAAAGCGCTTTGATTTTGAAAAAGAGAAGTCTGAGGCGGCAGTTCAGGTAACCTTGCCCGAGGTTGTGGAAGCTGCAGGAAAGGAAATTGCAGAGTCTTGTGACTGTTTTGCAATTTCAGTAAAGGACGGAAACGTCTATTGTGCAACTGCTGAAAGAATATATAAGGTAACAGGCGATGTAGCTCCCGTATTTGAAAAGGGATTTATCTGCCACGATTATAAAGAGCTTTATAAATATATGATAAAAAGCTCTTTGAGCGGAGAATGCATTTTCGATACAATGAGCGCATCATACCTTCTTTCTCCCGGCGAGAGCGCATATCCTATTGAAAAATCAGTAGTAAGATATCTTGGCGAGCAGCCCGTAGAGGGTGAGGGAGCAGCCGCATGGTACACCGCCCGCATTTATCCCAGTCTTTTGGAAGCACTAAAAGAGCAGGGAATGGAGAAGGTTCTTTCCGATATAGAGATACCTCTTTCTCCCGTTCTTGCAAAGATGGAAATTGAAGGATTTCGTCTTGATACCGAGGGGCTTCGCTCCTATATCAATCAGCTTCAGAATCTTCAGGCACAGCTTGCTGAGAGAATATATATCCAGGCGGGAAGAGAATTTAATATCAATTCCCCAAAGCAGCTTGGAGAGGTGCTTTTCGAGGACCTTGGCCTTCCCGTTAAAAAAAAGACAAAAACAGGATATGCAACAGATGCGGAAACTCTTGACTCCCTTCGCGCATATCATGAAATAATTGAAGATATCCTTGATTTTCGTCAGGTTGCAAAGCTTGTAGGCACCTACGGTGAGAACATTATTGCCCTTGTCGATGAAAATTCAAGGATCCATACCCGCTTTAATCAGACAGGCACCGCAACAGGTCGCCTTTCCTCAGCGGACCCCAATATGCAGAATATTCCTGTCCGCGGTCAGCTCGGACGTGAGCTTCGCAGATATTTTACTGCAACAGACGAGGATCACATCCTTGTTGATGCCGACTATTCTCAGATCGAGCTTCGCCTCCTTGCAGAGATGTCAGGCGACAGCGTAATGCAGAATATTTATCTTGAGGGCGGAGATATCCATGCATCCACCGCCGCAAAGGTATTCGGTGTTGCCCCTGAGCTTGTAACTAAGGAGCTTCGCTCAAAGGCAAAGGCAGTAAACTTCGGTATCGTTTACGGCATCGGAGATTTCTCCCTTTCTCAGGACCTTCACGTTTCCCGTAAGGCTGCCCGCGAGTATATAGACAGCTATCTTGCAACCTTCCCCGGAGTTGATTCCTATCTCAAAAAAACGGTTGAGAAGGCAAAGGAGGACGGCTATACAACGACTCTTCTCGGACGCCGCCGTCCTATTCCCGAGCTTGCCGCTCAGAATAAGAATCTCAAGGCATTCGGTGAGAGAGTTGCAATGAACAGTCCCATTCAGGGTACTGCTGCCGATATTATCAAGCTTGCAATGATAAACGTTGATAAGGCGCTTACCCAGTCCGGCATTGATGCCCGCCTTATTCTTCAGGTGCACGACGAGCTTATAGTTGAGGCTTCCCTTGAGTGTGCAGACAAGGCAGCAGAGATCCTTGTCCGCGAAATGAAAAACGCATATAACACAGTAGTTCCCCTTGACGTTGAAGCCAATAAGGGCGCAACGTGGTACGACGCAAAATAAGAAACTTTAAGCTTTTAGAAGACCCCGCCAAATTATCCGATTTGTTAAGACCTTGCAAAAGCCTGAATCTTTCTCGCTTTTGCAGGGTCTTTATTTGCTTTCTTATACAAAATGCACAATATCGGGTGTGTGAATTTGGATTTGCTGATGAATATGAATAAATCCCTTGACTTTAGTGTGTTAAAGTGTTAAACTGTTAAACAATTACAGAAAAAGAGGTTTATTATGGCTATTAATCATACAGAAGCTATTGACAGACTTTTTGCAACTATATTGAATCTTGAAACGATAGATGATTGCTACAGCTATTTCGATGACCTGTGCACAGTCAAGGAATTGCAGGATATGGCGCAGCGTCTTGAAACGGCTATCATGCTTGACAGAGGCGAAAATTATCAGACAATTTCCGAAAACGTCGGCATCAGCACAGCAACTATCGGAAGAGTCAGCAAATGCCTGAAATACGGAAGCGGCGGCTATCGAAGCGCCATTGATAAACTTAAAGCAGAGGAAACAAATTAATGAATATCAATGATACAGTAATTAAATATGATGAAAAAGTCATATTTGCTCTGAGAGAGCTTTATTCAAAGTACGGCTATTCTCAGTATAAAATGAGCAAGTTTGAGGAGTATGACCTTTACGTCAGAAACAAGGACTTCCTTATTTCCGACGGTGTCATCACCTTTACAGATACAAACGGCCGCCTTATGGCCCTCAAGCCCGACGTGACCCTTTCAATTATCAAAAGCTCAAGAGATATTGAGGGCTTTGTTCAAAAGTTTTATTATAACGAAAACGTATACAGAGTTTCTGAGAAAACTCATAGCTTCAAGGAGATCATGCAGGTAGGCCTTGAGTGCATCGGTGATATTGATGAGTATTCCGTTTGCGAGGTAGTATCCCTTGCCGCAAAGAGCCTTGCTGCAATTGACAGTAATGCGCTCCTCGATATCTCCCATCTCGGCATCCTTTCTGCAGTATTCGATTACGTGGGCATTGCAGACGTTGCAAAGAGCGAGGTAATGCGTCTCGTTGGCGAAAAGAACTCTCACGAGCTGTCAATTCTTCTTTCCGATCTCGGTATTGAATCCGAAAAGGCAGAGCTTGTAAAGGAAATCGTCGGCACCTACGGCCGTCCCGCAGAGGTTATTACAAAGCTTCGCAATATGCTTGACGGTAAGATCGATACCTCTGATATCGACCTTCTCGAGGACGTTATCGAGTCTCTTGATAAGGATCTTTCCGATATTGTAAGAATCGATTTCTCAGTTATCAGCGATATCAAGTATTATAACGGTATCGTATTTAAGGGCTTTATCAGCGGTATTCCTCAGAGCGTTCTTTCCGGCGGTCAGTATGACAGACTTATGAAAAAGATGCAGAAGGGGTCAGGTGCCGTAGGCTTTGCAGTATATCTCGATATGCTTGAGCGCCGCCTTTCCGACGTTAGAAAATATGACGTTGATACAGTTATCGTTTACAGCGGAAATACCGATACCGCTAACCTTAAAGAGGCGGTTGAAAAGTATTCTGCAGAGGGAAGCGTTTCAGTTCAGAGAAGCATTCCCGCGCGATTCAGCTGTAAAAAAGTAGTAACAATAACTGATGGGGAGGTAGTAAGCGTTGAAGACCGTGCTTAATGTAGCGCTTCCCAAGGGAAGACTTGGTGAAAAGGTATATGCAATGTTTGAGGCGGCAGGCTTTGAGTGCCCCTCCATCAAGGAGCAGAACAGAAAACTCATCTTTGAAAACGAAGAGGTCGGTGTCCGTTATTTCTGGGTAAAGCCCTCTGACATTGCAATCTACGTTGAAAGAGGAGCGGCAGACATCGGTGTTGCGGGAAAGGATATCCTTCTTGAATATAATCCCGATGTATATGAGCTTCTTGACCTTGATATCGGAAAATGCAGAATGGCAGTTGCAGCTAAAAGCGATTTTCGCGATGACCCTCAGAGAACACTCCGAGTTGCAACAAAGTTTTCCAATATTGCAAAGAAATATTACGCATCTCTCGACCGTGATATAGATATTATCCATCTTAACGGCTCAATTGAGATTGCTCCCATCCTTGATCTTTCCGACGTTATCGTAGATATCGTTGAAACAGGAAAGACTCTCAAGGAAAACGATCTTGAGGTGTTTGAGACCATCGTTCCCATAAGCGCCCGTCTTATTGCGAACAAGTCAAGCTTCAAGTTTAAAAACGAACAGATAGAAAAAATAGTGCGCGAGGTATCAGCACAGTTAGAGGCAAAAAAATGATTAAGATATACGAATACGGCAAGGTAGCAAACGAGGATATATTCGCCCGCGTTGAGCCTGAATTCGACGTTGAAGCCGTAGTTTCAGAAATTATAGAAAACGTAAAGAAGAATGGCGATAAGGCGCTTTTCGAATACTGCGAAAAGTTTGATAAAGCAAGCCTTACAAGCCTTCTCGTAACAGAAGAGGAGATTGCCGAGGCAGTAGAGGCCGTTGAGCCCGAGTTTCTTGAGATTCTCAAGAAAGCGGCTGCCAATATCCGTAAGTTCCACGAAAAGCAGGTAAGAAACAGCTTTATCATCAATGATGAAAGCGGCATTGTAGTAGGTCAGAAGGTAATCCCCGTTGACCGTGCAGGTCTTTACGTACCCGGTGGCACTGCGGCATACCCCTCCACAGTTCTTATGGATTCCATCCCCGCAAAGATCGCAGGCGTTAAGGAAGTTGTAATGGTAACTCCCCCCAATAAGGAGGGAAAGGTAAATCCCGTAATTCTTGCGGCAGCATACGTTGCGGGCGTTGATAAGATCTTCAAGGTAGGCGGCGCACAGGCTGTTGCGGCTCTCGCATACGGTACTGAAAGCGTCCCCCGTGTTGATAAGATCGTAGGCCCCGGAAATGCTTTCGTTGCAGAAGCGAAAAAGCAGGTTTTCGGTAAGGTATCTATCGATATGATCGCAGGCCCCAGCGAGATTCTCATCGTTGCAGACGGCAAGTCCGATGCATCTCATGTTGCGGCAGACCTTCTTTCTCAGGCAGAGCACGACCGCCTTGCAAGTGCAGTTCTCGTTACTGATTCCGAGGATCTTGCAAAGGCAGTAAGTGCAGAGCTTGAAAGACAGATCCCTCTTCTTTCAAGAGCTGATATCGCAAGAGCCTCTATTGATAATAACGGTAAGATCATCGTTGCAGACAGCCTCATGAAGGCTATCGATATTGCAAACGAGATTGCTCCCGAGCATCTTGAGCTTTGCGTTGATAATCCCTTTGATTATCTTGACGCTATCCGCCATGCAGGAAGTATCTTCATGGGCAGAAACTGCCCCGAGGCCCTCGGCGACTATTTCGCAGGCCCCAACCACACACTTCCTACAAGCGGCACTGCAAAGTTCTCAAGTCCCTTGTCGGTAGACGATTTCGTTAAGAAAACTCAGTATACCTACTATACAAGAGAAGCCCTTGAGCGAGTAGCCGAGGACGTTGCATATTTTGCAACTAAGGAAGGCCTCACCGCTCACGCAAACAGCGCAATTATCAGAACCAAAGGTATTTAGCGTGAAAATATCGAAAAACGAAGCTTGCAATTCAGCTTTTTCACGCCACCACTCGCCCTCAAAATGGGGCCCAACCCATTTTGGTTTCTAAGGAAACTCGGTCGAGTTCCATTACTTTTTGTGCCGCCGCATTGGCGGCGGAATGAAGGTTAAAATGAGCCGTTTTTTCAGCGAAAAATATAAGAGCCTCGTGCCTTATACCCCCGGCGAGCAGCCTAAGGGTATGACGTACATAAAGCTCAATACAAACGAATCCCCCTTTCCCCCATCCGAAAAGGCAGTAGCATATGCCGCAGAGGAGGCAGGGAAGTATCAGCTCTATTCCGATCCCGAGTGTACACCCCTTGTAAAGATCGCTTCAGAGCATTTCGGGATTTCTTGCGATGAGATCCTTTTCACAAACGGATCCGATGAGATACTCAATTTTGCCTTTATGGCATACTGTGATAAGGACCATCCCGCATATTTCCCCAACATCACCTACGGATTCTATTCCGTATTTGCAGAAATTAATAACGTTCCTTATGTTGAGATTCCTCTCAAGGAGGATTTCACAATCGATATTAATGACTACAAGGGCAAAAAGGGCGTAATATTTATTGCAAACCCCAATGCCCCCACGGGAATTGCACTTTCTCTTTCACAGATAGAAGAGATAATCGTGTCAAACCCCGAAAGCGTAGTCGTTATTGACGAAGCATATGTGGATTTCGGAGCCGAGAGCGCGGTGCCGCTCACTAAAAAGTACGAAAACCTCCTAGTTACTCAGACCTTCTCTAAATCGCGGTCTATGGCAGGTGCCCGTCTCGGCTTCGGTATAGCGTCCAAGGAAATTATAAGAGACCTTAATACTATCAAGTATTCAACAAATCCCTATAACGTAAACCGTGCTACAATGGCGGCAGGCGTGGGAAGCCTTGAGGACGAGGCATACACGAAGGAAAACTGCAAAAAGATAATTGCCACAAGAGAACGCACCAAAAAAGAGCTTTCAGAGCTTGGCTTTGAAATGACAGATTCTATGGCAAACTTCATTTTTGCAAAGCATCCCGAAATTGACGGCGAGAAGATATATCTTGAATTGAAGGCTCGAGGAATCCTCGTGCGCTACTTCTCAAAGCCTCTTCTTTCTCAGTACAACCGTATAACGGTAGGCACGGATGAGCAGATGGACGCTCTCATTTCAGCCCTTAAAGAAATCATCGGAGAAAACAAATGAGAACTTGCGAAATTAAAAGAAAAACTGCGGAAACAGATATTTCCTTAAAACTTAATATAGACGGAAAGGGCATAAGCACCGTTAAAACAGGATGCGGATTTCTCGATCATATGATAACCCTTTTCGCATCCCACGGTCGCTTTGATATCGCCCTCACCTGCAACGGTGATACAGAGGTAGACTATCACCATACCGCAGAGGATATCGGCATCGTTCTCGGTGCGGCATTCAAGGAAGCCCTCGGAAACAAAAAGGGAATCATCCGCTACGGAAATATGATCCTCCCTATGGACGAGAGCCTTATCCTTTCTGCCATCGATTTCTCAGGAAGGGGCTATCTCGGATATGCTCTTGATATCCCCACAGAAAAGGTTGGCGATTTTGATACAGAGCTTTGCGAGGAATTCTGGCTTGCCTTTGTAAGACAGGCTGAGTGCACACTCCATATTCGCCAGCTTGCGGGCTATAATTCACATCACATTATCGAAGGCGCATTCAAATCCGTTGCCCGCTCTATCCGCGCGGCAGTAAAGATCGATCCCGACTTTGCAGATGAGATACCTTCCACCAAGGGGGTACTTTAATGGTAGCCATAGTAGATTACGGTGTGGGCAACCTCTTTTCCCTCAAAAGCTCACTTGAGGCTATCGGCGCAGACGTTACTGTAACTGCCGATATAGAGGCCCTCAGCCGTGCAGACGAGATAATCCTCCCCGGTGTGGGCGCATTTGAGGATGCGGCAAGAAAGCTTCGTGAGAGCGGAATGTATGATGCAGTTATCGCTCTTGCCAAGGCAGGAAAGCCACTTCTCGGTATCTGTCTCGGTATGCAGATGCTTCTTGAAAAAAGCTATGAGTATGGATGCCACGAGGGTCTCGGACTTATAAAGGGCTCAGTTAAGCCTATTGCAGACGTTATCCCCGCTGACCTGAAAATTCCCCATATCGGCTGGAATGCCCTTACATTTACAAAGGAATGTCCTCTTTTCAAATATATAAAGGAAGGGGACTCCGTATATTTCGTTCATTCCTATTACGGAGCTGACT
>JAZUAR010000157.1:0-20634 GCA_045638055.1 Candidatus Avispirillum sp. | reverse complement strand
CCTTTTTAAAGTTTTTTGGGAGTGCAGAGGAGTTTTTTACAAAAAAGTCCTTTGCATTATCACTCTAAGTTATATCTTCCCTCGATGGCGCGTCTGAGGGTTATCTCGTCTGCGTACTCGAGGTCGCCGCCAACGGGCATTCCGTTTGCAATTCGGGACACCTTGATTCCGAGGGGGGCTATGAGTCTTGAGAGATACATCGCTGTTGTCTCTCCCTCGGGGGTAGGGTCTGTTGCGATGATGACCTCCTTCACCGTGCCGTCAAGGCGAGAAAGAAGATCCTTTACAGTCAGCTTATCGGGGCCGATGCCCTTCATAGGGGAGATAACGCCGTGGAGCACGTGGTAAAGTCCGCGATACTCTCTGACCTTTTCAACTGCCATTGCAGCGCGGTAGTCCTCTACAACGCAGATAGTTGTCTTATCTCTTCCCTCATCGGAGCAGATGGGGCACACCTCGGTTGAGGATATACCCTTGCAGATCTTGCAAAAGCACACCTCGGTCTTTGCCGCGATGAGAGCATTTGCAAAATCTCTTACCTCCTCCTCGTTCATATCAAGAACGGAGAAGGCATGGCGCATTGCCGTTTTTTTGCCGATTCCGCCAAGGCGGCGGAACATATCGGAAAGGCGTTCGATCTGTTCGGGATAGTCCGCCATATCAGAAAAGTCCGGGCATGCCGAGACCGCCCATGTTAAGGCTGCCTGTGATCTTGCCCATCTCTGTGTTATTTGTCTCAGTTACAGTCTTGATAGCCTCGTTAACTGCTGCTGTGAGGATATCCTGAAGTGTCTCTACGTCATCGGGATCAACAACGGCGGGATCGATCTCGATATTGGAAACCTCGAGTTTACCGTTGATCTTAACAGTTACGGCACCGCCGCCTGCCTTGATGTCATACTCTCTTGCGTCGAGATCCTCCTGAAGAGTTGCCATATCCTCCTGCATTTTCTGAGCCTGCTTGAGCATGCTCTGCATATTTCCGGGACCGCCGCCGCGACCCTGAGGAAGTCTTGATTTCATATCTATTTCTCCTTTGATATTATTTATAAATCATCGCTTTTCGCGAAAATGTTCTTAATTAAAGCCAGCCTGAGAGATCGTCCGATGCGGACTGCTTCTTCTCTCCTGCCTTGATTGTCTCAACTGTTACGTGAGCAACGCCGTCCGTTATTCTCGCAAGGGCAAAGGCATTTGCAACGGCGTTCTTTGAGTCCTCAGACTTGAACATCATAGCCGCAAAGCCCTCAACTTTAAGAAGAAGCTTCTTTCCGTCGCGGGAAACGTATGCCTCGCTACTCATAAGAAAGCTTGCAAGACCGCGGTTTGTTCCGTCAAGTCTGCCCACAGCCTCGCTTATATCGCGGACTCTTTCGTATTCGCTCTCACCCATTACAGGTGCTGCCTTCGGCGCAGGCTTATTCTCAGCTGCGGGGGCTGCAGGTGCAGGAGCGGGAGCAAAAACGGGCGCGGGAGCAGATACGGGTGCCTCAACAGGCTTTGCCTCAGCCTTCGGCTGTGTGGGAGCCTGCGCTATGGGTGTGCCGAGCGCAAAGGCATCCTCCAGCTTTGAGAGGCGGGCGGAAAGTGCATCGTTTGACGTATCAAGCTCGGGTCTGCACATTCTGAGAAGAGCAAACTCTGCTGTTGTTCTCTTTGTTGCGGGGTCTCTCATCATACGCGCTGCCGCATCGTCAAGGACCTTACAATGATATACAAGCTGTGTAAGATTGAAAAGCTTTGCCGTTTCAAGGAGCATCTCTGTTTCCTGATCTGTGAGATCGAGATAATCCTTGGGGCTTTCCGTATATTTGGAAACAAGCATATCGCGGGTTACGGAAATGATCTCCTTCCAGAACACGGAAATATCCTTAGAGGAGGCAACTACCTCGCTGACAGTTTTGAAAAGGCTTGCCATATCGCCCTTTGCAACAAGCTCCATTGTTCCGAGAGCGCGGTCGTAGCCGGAAAGACCCAGAATCTGACCTACCTCAGCGGCAGTTACGTCAGCACCGCCGGCACTGCAAAGCTCGAAAAGACCGATGGCATCTCGCATACCGCCCTCAGCCTGTCTGCCGATGAGCAGGGCTGCCTCGTTTTCAAGAACGATGCCCTCGTTCTTTGCGATATACATAAGATTTTCTGCAATGATCTTCATATCGATCCTGCGGAAATCAAATCGCTGACAGCGGGAAACGATTGTTGCGGGAACCTTATGGAATTCTGTTGTTGCAAGAATGAAAATTACGTGCTCGGGGGGCTCCTCAATAGTTTTGAGGAGTGCGTTGAAGGCTGACTGAGAAAGCATATGCACCTCGTCGATGATATACACCTTCTTTTTCAGCATAGCAGGGACGTACGCCGCCTTATCGCATATATCGCGGATATCGTCAACGCCGTTGTTGGATGCCGCGTCAAGCTCGATAACGTCGGGAGCAAGTCCTGCATCAATATCCTGACATGAGCGGCACTTGAGGCAGGGAGATCCGCCAACGGGAGACTCGCAGTTTACAGCCTTTGCAAGGATCTTTGCAGAGGAGGTCTTACCTGTTCCTCTCGAGCCGCAGAAAAGATATGCATGGCTTGTTCTGTTGTTTTCTACCTGAAAATTGAGGACATCCGTTATATGTCTCTGTCCGCAGACGCGGTCAAAGGTAGCAGGTCTGTATTTACGGTAAAGCGCCTGATGCATACTTATTTCACCCTTTCAAATTAAAAAAACAAGCCGTCGGGTAAGATCATACACCCGAAATTCGACTTGATCTCACACGCGACAAAGCACCCTCTGCTCGGGACAGGCAACCCTGCGGCACATCAGCTAAACCGCTTAATGCTGCTTGGTTCCCCACCTGACATGGTTCACAGCCGCTAATTGCGCTGGGACCCATCCTTCAACACAGAAAAATGCGATACAGACCGTACAAGACCAAATCTCCAAACGGGAAGCCACCCCTGCTATAGCGGATTTCAGGAAGAGGAGGCCGCTACACTCCCGGCTGGTATGATCTTACCCTGCGGCTTGTTTCATTTTTACCGAATTATTATATCACAAACTTTTTTTAATTGCAACATATTTTATTTAATTTCTTTTAGCAAAAAGAGTAATATCCCAGGCGGGAATACACTCCTCACGGCGAAGATAAAGGCTGTGATCGGGGAGAAGAGAGGATATCTTCTGAGTTAAAGTGAAAATATCGTGAGTTCTGTGATAAACGGAAACTGCCATGGAGGGGGAGCATCTCTTTATTGTTTCATAAGCGCCCTCGATCGCATCTGCCTCGTCTCCCTCAACGTCAAGCTTTAAAAGATCCACCTTTTCGCCCTTTGCTATCTCATCAACGGTAAGAAGCGCTACCTCGCGGCATTTTGCGCTCTTGGATATTCCCTCTTTTCCGCTTCCGCGGCTGGCTGAAGACATAAATTCTACCGTTCCAACCTCTTTTCCCACTGCTGCATTGACTGTTTTCACTGCGGAATTCGTTTCGTTTTCTGCATATGCCGAAAGTTTGAGGAAGGTCTTGGGATCGGGCTCTACTGCAATGATCTTTTCGGGAGTAAGAACCCTTGCCATCATCTGGGTGCTGTCGCCCTTATAGGCGCCGCAGTCGATAGCGCAGGAGTAAGCTTTTTTGCCGAGGATCTTCTCATAGGAAAGTGCGATATTCTCAGCATTTGCAAGGAGTTTCGGCTCTCCCGAGAGGCGGAATCCTATCATATCCTCGTATACTTTTTTGGACTCCTCGTCTGCAAAAAGCTCATAGGCGGATTCGATCTCCTCGAGGTGCTCAAGGTAGTACTCATAGGTGAAGAGATCGGTGCCGTAAAGGGGTACCTCGGGGATAAAAAGAGTGTGTCTTTTGGCAATTGCCTTAATGTTTTCGGCAACGGACAAAAGAGTTGTGCCGAAGGCAAGGAGAACAACGATGTCATCGCCGTATTTTTCGCGTATCATATCGATGCTTTGAACGGGCATATCGCGAAAAGTGCGGTTTCTCACGAAATCGGAGCTTGCAAAAACGCCCTCCACTGGGATAGAAAACCTCTCGCATACGTCGAGGATCTTATCGCCGCCGTTGCCCGTGCCGTAGAGAAACACAGGGCGCTCTTCCTTCCGGAGCTTCACCCAAAGGCTGTCGTCTTTAGTATAGCGTTTCATTGTTTCTCCTTTCGTTTTTTCAGTCCTCAAGGCCTAAAAACCTTGCGGCGTTATTATAGAGGATGTCTTCCCTTTCTCTTTCTGTGAGATCGATGGCAAGAAAGCGCTCGATCTCAGTATCAAGAGTCTTTACGGGGAAATCTGTGCCGAACATTACTCTCTCGTGACCGAGGATGTCTATCATCTTTTTTGCAAACTCGGGGGTCATCGCCCAGAGTGCGCTTGAAGTATCGTACCATACTCTCTCGTGACCTGCGAGGCAATTTGCAGTTTCATCCCAGGACATATATCCGCCGAGATGGGCTGCCACAGCTTCAAGGCGGGGGAAAGTATCGAGAACTTTTCTGAGCTTTCTCGGCTGAGAGAACTGATACTTTTCTCTGTTATCTCCGATATGGAAATAAACGGGGATGCGGCCCTCGATTATCTCGTAAAGGCGCATCATGCGAGGATCGTCAATATCAACGCCCTGAATATCGGGATGGATCTTCACTCCGCGAAGGCCCATTTTGATGCATCGCTCGATCTCGCCCTCCATATCGGCAAAATCCTGATGCATTCCCGCAAAGCCCACAGTTTTGAAGCCCTCCTCGCGGGAGGCCTTAGTCTGTGCGGCAATACCGTCGTTCACCTTACAGACCTGATGGGCGTTTGTTGCCACGGAGAAAAGAAGAAATCCCTCCACTCCCGCTTCCCTTGCACCTGCGGTGAGGCCCTTATATGTGCCGTCTCCCTCGGAAACGAACTGATAAAAGGCATTGAGGGCAGTCACTGCCCTGTCGGCGATCGCCTCGGGATACGTATGGGTATGTATATCAAATATTTTGTACATCTTGATTTTTCACCTTTCCGATGCTATACTGATAAAAAAACCGAAAGGATTTTATTATGGATTGCATTTTTTGTAAAATAATTGCGGGTGAGATTCCCTCCACCAAGGTTTATGAGGACGAGTACGTTTTTGCATTCAAGGACATCAATCCCATGGCGCCCGTTCACATTCTCGTTATCCCCAGAGCGCACATCTGCTGTGCAAATGAGGTAAATTCCGAGAATAGCCACTACGTTGCAAAGATCTTTGAGGCTATCCCCAAGATAGCAAAAGAGGCAGGTCTTGAAAACGGCTACCGCATCATTTCCAACTGCGGCCCCGATGCAGACCAGACTGTTCTCCACCTTCATTTCCACATCCTCGGTGGCCAGAAGCTTCCCGGAAAGCTTGTTTGAAGAGGAAGAAAAAACGATTGGTTATCGTTTTTTCGACGAAGTAACTAAAACAAGGAGAATGACAAGCCGAGTGTAAGCATAGCGTCGAGGCGAAGTCAGTCGACTATGTTTTAGGAAGTGTACGTCGGCTTCTGAGAAGGCTTAAGGTTATTTAAAGCCTTTTTAAAAAAAGCCACACACACCCAAAAACTTTAAAAAGTTTCTTTATTTAAAGCCTGCTGCAATTTTTGCAGCAGGCTTTTGAATTATCTTTTTACGAATTCGTCGTAAATTGCGTTGATGGCCTTCTCGAAATCCTTTTCGTTGATACCAACGATAATGGAAATTTCGCTGGAGCCCTGGTCGATCATGCGGATATTGATATCTGCATTTGCAATAGCGATACAAACTCTTGCCGCTGTACCCTTTGCGCTGACCATTCCGCGACCTACTACCGCGATAAGGGCAAGACCGTCCTCAAAGCGGATATCGTCAGGCTCGCAAGCCGATGAGATATTATTAATGATCTTCTTTCTCTGCTTCTTTGTGAGCTCTGCGGAAATAACAACGCTCATGGTGTCGATACCGGAGGGGAGATGCTCAAATGTTACTCCCTCCTCCTCGATAGCCTCAAGCACCTTTCTGCCAAAGCCGATCTCGGAGTTCATCTTATCCTTCTCGATTGTGAGAACGGAGAAGCCCTTCTTACCTGCAACACCTGTGATAACGCGCTCAGAGTCAAAGCCCTCAGCCTTGGGAACGATCATTGTTCCGCGAGCCGCAGGATCGTTTGTGTTTCTGATATTGATGGGAATACCTGCAAATCTTACGGGGAAGATGGAATCCTCGTGAAGCACGCCCGCACCCATATAGGAAAGCTCTCTCAGCTCCTGATAGGTGATTGTATCAATAGCGCAGGGGTTCTTTACAAGACGGGGGTCTGCCATAAGGAAGCCGGAAACGTCTGTCCAGTTCTCGTAGATATCGGCACCTGTTGCTCTTGCTACGATAGAGCCTGTGATATCACTGCCGCCTCTTGCAAATGTCTTGATAGTGCCGTTGGGCATGGAGCCGTAGAAGCCGGGGATAACTGCGCGCTCGTGGCGTGTAAGTCTGTCGGAAAGGATGATGTTTGTCTTTTCCGCATCGAAGGTACCGTTATCGTAGAACTTGATTACCTTTGCCGCATCAAGAAAGTCATAGCCAAGGAGACACGCCATGATCTTACCGTTGAGGTACTCACCGCGGGAAGCCGCATAGTCAGAACCTGCGTGATACTTGAATGCGCCCTGGATCTTCTCGTAGTCCTCGGAAAGGTCGAGATCGATGCCGAGGTCTGCGATGATGGTGTTATATCTGTCCTTGATCTGGTTAAACTCGTTTGAAAAATCCTCGCCCTCAGCCGCAAGACGGTAGCACTCGTAGAGCATATCTGTTACCTTGATATCGTCAGGGTGGCGCTTGCCGGGCGCGGAGGGAACAACGTATCGGCGGGCAGGGTCTGCCTCAATGATAGCCTTCGCCTTGAGAAGCTGCTTTGCATCAGCAAGGCTTGTGCCGCCGAATTTAACTACTTTTATATTCTGTAAACTCATAGTTTTCTCCAAATTAAAATAAGTACATTTAATTATATGTAAATCCATTTTTATTGTCAATATCTAAAACAACAAAAAAGGGAGAACTAAGAAAGGTTTTGTGCTAATTTGAACAAAGCAGGCGATAACAGCTTGCAGACTGGTGTTGAAGTGGGTGTGAATTCAGATTCTATAGATGTTTTCGCATAAACTTTTTTGAGAAAAAGTTTCCGCACCTTCAAAAAACTTTAAAATTGGTATAGCTAAAAATACAAGGCAAAAGAAAAGGTGCAAAGTACCTAGGCGATATATCGCCTTCCAACGCAGAAAAGACCATAAAAATGAGCTCGTTTATTTTTATGGTCTTTTCTTTGCGTTGGCTTTTGCCTTTTGTGTTTCTTTGTCTTTTTGAAGTTTTTTGCGGAGCTTCGTTGATATTATGCTTTCTTTGGCTTCGCTTGCGAAGCAGGTGCGAAAAAGGTAAAGCTGGATTTTTGCTATATACATTTTCGCACTAAAAAGCGACCGTATCTCACCAATTAAAATAAAGAATTCCGCCCTCGGGCGGAATTCTTCTGTGATTATTTACTGCTCGATATAGAAAGTTGCTTCCATATCTGCGGCGGATACCGCATAGCAAAGGGGGAACATGGCAAATGCTGCGGAAACGTCTCTTGCCTCTGCCTGGTTAGAATATCCCATATGATAACGGATGGCGAATGCCTCCTCGCGGGTAAGGCGCATGAATCCTGTGATGATATAAACAGACTTTTCGCCGTGACCGTAGGGGAGCTTATCGTCTATTTCAAAATAGGGCACCTTCTGCCACACGCCGTTTTCGTCCTTTACGTTTCTTTGGGACTCCTTATAGAAATTCACCTTGCAGACGTCGTGAAGAAGAGAAACGATGGCGATAGTTTCCTCAGAGGGGTTACAGCCGTATTCCTTCATCTTATCGCGGGATACGATATCGCAAAGGCAATCGTATACGTTAAGGGAGTGGTTCACAAGACCGCCGCGGCAGCTGTTATGATAGCGGGTGCTTGCAGGGGCTGTGAAGAAATCGGACTGGGGGCCTGTCAGGTATTCGAGAAGCTCCTTTGCGCCCTCTCTCTTGATGCATCTGTTATATATCTCAATAAATCTTTCCTTGTCTGTCATGGTCTTCCCTTTCAATCAATTATGTTTTTAATATATTCACCGATATCCGTGCGACCGAAAAATTCGTTTTCAATGGTGTTTCTCTCTTTTACGCTCTTTTCGGCACTGCTCTCATCCATCGCAACTGATGCATGGAGAGCATATTCATACATGGAATCGTATTTCTCAAAAAATCCCTCTCCGAAAACAAGGTCGGAGGGTAAAAGCTCGATTTTTTTGCCGTCGTTCATATACAAGGTAACGTCGAGGCGGTCTCCGAAAAATGAGGGTGCGATCTCATATTTTTCGCAGTCCTGCCATTTGTAGCTTTCCTTTGAAAATACCGTATTCACAGAAAATCCGTCGCTATCGTAAACTGTATAAGCCGAAGCGCTGATAATACCGAATGCTACGGAAAGAGCGATGATCAAAAGAAGTGCCGCTACCCTTCTTACAATTCTAAGAGCAAGGCTTCTTCTCGGCTTTTTCTCTGTCTCTTCCTCTTCTGCTTCCTCCTCGGCTTCATCCTCTTCGAAGTAGGGGGTGTAGCCCTCGGGGAGGGTTTCGGGAAGGTCTGCATATATATCGGGAATGGCGCTTTCCGATTCCTTTATTTCAAGTATATTTTCGGTCTCTTCTTTTTTCTCCCCTTCGCTCTCGGGGACGAACTCTGCCTTTTGCGAGTTTATCGCCTTTGTCAAGGCATCAAGATATGCAGGAGGGGCAGCTGCCGGCTCTTCATCCACATGCTTTGCAAAATCGCGAAAAAGCTCGGGATAAAGCTCTCTTGTAGATTCTGTGCTTTCCTTTTCGGGAGTCCAGTCCTCCACTTCGTCTTTTTCTTCCTCGTATTCCTCGGGGAGAGATTCCTCCATATAATCCTCAAAAAGGGGCTTTTTCAATATAAGATATACGCCCACAGCGCCGAGCAGGGACAGCGCTATTACAAAAACGGGGCTTCCCGCGCTGTACATCATCGCATCCCCAACACCCTTTTTCACAAGGTAAAAATAAAGGAGGGGACCCGCAAGCAGAGTAGCCGCGCAAAGGACTATTCGCACAGCCCTCATAAGAGTTTTTTTCTTTTCCATACGTTCTCCATCTGTCATTCTTTCTAAATTATATCACCGATTCCCCTCCCCGTCAAACTATTTCTCAAAATTTCCGTTTTCCGCGTCGAAGAATGAAAAAAGGTATTTACAAATCGTTCCTTTTAGGGTAAAATAGACGTGGTATATTTATGCCTAAGTTATAAAGAAAGATTGGTATATAATTATGAGCATCGCTTACAAAAGAGTTCTTCTCAAGCTTTCCGGCGAAGCCCTCAGCGGCAAGGACGGTATCATAAATTACGAATATATCCAGGAGATCGGCACAGTTGTTCGCCGCTGCATCGCAGAGGGCGCTCAGATCGCCATCGTTGTTGGCGCAGGCAACATCTGGAGAGGCAGACAGGGTCTCGCTATGGACCGCGTTCGCGCTGACCACATGGGTATGCTTGCAACAGTTATCAACTCTCTTGCAATTCAGGATGCTTTCCTTTCCGTCGGCGTTGATACAGTTGTTATGAGCGCTGTTGAAATGGATGCATTCGCAGACCACTACTCTCAGAGAAAGGCTGTTAAGGCTCTCGAGGAGGGTAAGGTAGTTGTATTCGGTGCCGGCACAGGTAACCCCTTCTTCTCCACAGATACAGGTGCTGCTCTCCGTGCTTGCGAGATCGGTGCAGAGGCTGTTCTTATGGCTAAGAACATCGACGGTATCTACACAGCAGATCCCAGAATCGATCCTAAGGCAAAGAAGCTTACAGAGACTACATACGACTACATTCTTTCTAACCACCTCGGCGCAATCGACCTCACAGCAGCTACTCTTCTTTCCGACAACGATATGCACCTCTGCTGCTTCGGTCTCGACAAGTCCGAGAACATCTACAAGGTAATTACCGGTGACAATTGCGGCACCGTTGTTAAAAACTGATTATAATTTTTTACTATAAACTAGGAGACACAATTATGAAACTCGACATCAAGCCTTTTGAAGAAAAAATGAAGAAGAGCATTTCCGTTTATAAGGAACAGCTCGAAACAGTTCGCGCAGGTCGCGCAAACCCCGCAGTTCTCCGCGGTATCGACGTAGAGTACTACGGCACTCCCACAGCTATCAACCAGATGGCAGAGGTTAAGCTTGCTGATGCAAGAACTCTTATGATCTCTCCCTGGGACGTAACAACAGTTAAGTCCATCGAGAAGGCTCTTCTCGCTTCTGACATCGGTATCACACCTCAGTCCGACGGTAAGGTTATCCGTCTTTCCTTCCCCCAGCCCACAGGTGAGCGCAGAAAGGAAATGACAAAGCAGGTTGCTAAGATGGGTGAGGACGTTAAGGTTTCCATCAGAAACATCCGCCGCGATGCTATTGATGCTGCCAAGAACGAAAAGAAGGCAGGCACAATGACAGAGGACGAGCAGAAGGCATCTGAAAAGAACGTTCAGGATCTTACAGATAAGTACATCAAGGAAGTTGATGCAGTTACTGCCGCTAAGAACGCGGAGATCATGGAAGTTTAATTCCAAACTTAGATTTATTGCGCCTTGATGCGGCTTTTTGCCGCGTCGGGGCGCTCAAACTGTTTTTTTGAACATTTTTTCTAAAGTGTACTTAAGCGTGAAAAATACGGTTTTTTGCCGTAAGTTCACTTTTTTCGCGCATTTTTTTGAAAAGCTATGTTTTTGAAATCAAAAAAATCCGATCTGCCTGCAGCCGCCGAGATGCCTAAGGTCGTTGCAGATGCAGGTATTACTCACATCGCCTTTATAATGGACGGCAACGGAAGATGGGCGAGAGCCAAGGGTCTTCCCCGCGAGGCAGGACACGGTGTCGGTGTCAAGGCCTTCAAGAAAGCCGTTACCCTTTGCCGTGACTGGGGTATCAAAACAGTCACCACCTACGCTTTTTCTACTGAAAACTGGAAGAGACCGCCGCAGGAGGTCAAAGAGATCATGCGGCTTCTCGATGTATATATCAAAGAGGCTGAGGACGATAACGAGGAAAATAAGATCCGTTATATCTTCCTTGGCGACAAGGCTCGCCTCGGCGAGGAGCTGGCAGACAAGTGCCGCTACCTTGAAAACCTCACAAAGGACAACACCCTCATCCTCAATATCGCCCTGAATTACGGCGGCCGCGATGAGCTTGTCCACGCTGTGAACTCCCTTATTGCTGAGGGAAAGACCTCCGTTACAGAGGAGGATATTTCCTCACGCCTTTACACAAAGGAAAGCCCCGACCCCGATCTTATCGTCAGAACAGGTGGAGAGATCCGTCTTTCCAACTTCCTTCTTTGGCAGTCTCAGTATTCGGAGCTTTATTTCACAGATTGCCTCTGGCCCGATTTCGACGAAAAGGAGCTTATCCGCTCGATCGTTGAATTCTCAAAAAGAAAACGCCGCTACGGTGGAGTTTAACTTAACAAAAGAAAAATTTCGGTTGCTTTTCTGATAGGCGAAAAGCTTCACTTTCAATTTTCGAAAGGATATTTTTATCATGCTTAAAAGAACTATAACTGCTGTTATCGGCGTTGCCCTTCTTGTGGTTGCCTGCATTTATTCCCACACCATTGCATTCCCCATCCTTATCGGTCTTATGACACTTCTCGGTGTTTACGAAATGCTCGGCTGCGTTGGTATGAGAAAGAATTTCATCGTTTCTCTCTGCCTCTACGTAATGACCGCCATCGTTGTTACACTGACACAGACGATTTCCAGCCATTCCCTTTATATCGCGGCTTATTCCTCATTCCTCTTCTGCATCATGCTGATACTCTTCACCGTTGCAGTTTTCTCCGAGGGTAAGGTTCCCGTTGATAAGGTCTGCATCTCCTTCACAACCTGCGCATACATCATCACAGGCTTCATCTCCATCATTCAGCTCAGATACCTTGACAACAAGGACGGATTTAATATAGGCAGCACAATCTACCTTCTCGTTTTCATCGCTCCCTGGGTTACTGATACCTTTGCTTATTTCTGCGGTCGCCTTTTCGGTCGCCACAAGCTTATCCCCTCCGTCAGCCCCAAGAAGACTATCGAGGGCTCTATCGGCGGTATCATCTTCTGCATTCTCGGATGCCTTCTTTACAGATACATCCTCGGCGTGCTTAACTATGATAACCTCCCCACATACTGGATCTTTGCCGTTCTCGGCCTCGTTATCTCCATCGTTTCCCAGATCGGAGACCTCATCTTCTCCCTTATCAAGCGCCGCTACGGCATTAAGGACTACGGTGTGATCTTCCCCGGACACGGAGGAGTTCTTGACCGCTTCGACAGCGTTATCGCAACAGCTCCCCTTATCCTCATCGCTTGCGAAGCACTTTCCTACTTTAACGTAATGTAATGAAAGCTGAAAATTATACTAAAAGAAGCGCCGCAGTTCTCGGCTCTACCGGCTCTGTAGGCACTCAGGCAATTGATGCCCTTACACGCCTTGGCGTTAAGATCGATCTTCTCACAGCGGGACGCAATATCGATCTCGTAGCAAAGCAGGCTATCGAATGCGGCGTTCGCGCAGTTGCCGTTCCCGACGGCAGCGACGGTGAAAAGCTTCGCACAATGCTCCCCGATTCCATCAAGGTGTACGCGGGCGAGAGCGCTGTCTGCGATTCTATACGTGAGTGCGGCTGCGATCTTATAGTCCACGCAATCTCAGGAATGGCAGGTATCCCCGCGGCCCTTGCCGCTGCCGATACAGGCGCCAGAATTGCTATGGCAAATAAGGAAGCTCTCATCAGCCTCGGTCACCTCATTTATGAGCGACTTGCCATCTCCGGCGGTGAGCTTATTCCCGTCGATTCCGAGCATTCCGCAATCTTCCAGTGCCTCACTGCTTCCGGAGCTGCAAATCCGAAAACTCCTGCCGATTCAAGTAGGATCAGAAGAATCCTTCTCACAGCATCAGGCGGCCCCTTCTTCGGTCAGAAGAGAGAACAGCTGGAGGCTGTTACACCCGAGATGGCTCTCGCACACCCCACATGGAAGATGGGTGCTAAAATAACCATCGACTGCGCTACACTTATGAACAAGGGCTTTGAGCTTATCGAGGCTTGCCGTCTTTTCAACGTTGAGCCCGATCGCGTTGAGGTGCTTGTTCACAGACAGAGCATTATTCACTCCATGGTTGAATATACTGACGGTGCAGTTATTGCAGAGCTTTCCTACCCCGATATGCGAGACTGCGTTCGCTATGCCCTTGCATATCCCGACCGCGCCCCCTTTGGCGGCGAGCCTCTTGATTTCGTAAAGGTTGGAAGCCTTACCTTCCACGCCCCCGATACAGAGGCATTCCCCCTCCTTCAGGCGGCAGTGGATGCATGGTACAAGGGTGGTACTGCTCCCGCAGCCCTTATTGCGGCAGACGAGGAGGCAGTAGCGGCATTTATTGATAAAAAGCTTTCCTTCAACGGTATTTCTGACGTTGTAAGGGAAACACTAGAGAGATGCACGATAATCCCCGCAGACAGCCCCGAGGCAGTATTTGCCGCTGAGCGCGAGGCAAGAGCTATCGCTCAAAGCATCTTAAAAAGCTACAAATAATCCCCATCGGAGAATTTAATGTCCACAGTAATCGATATACTTCAAATTATCCTTGCGATCCTTCTCTTCGGCTTCCTTATCTTTATCCATGAGGGCGGTCACTTCCTTTTTGCCCGTCTTTTCAAGGTTACGGTAAACGAGTTTGCCATCGGTATGGGACCGAAGGTCTTTTCAAAGAAATCCAAGAAAAGCGGCATCGTTTATTCCTTCCGTCTTTTCCCCATCGGCGGCTTCGTTTCCATGGCAGGCGAGGACGAGGAAAGTGACGATCCCAATGCTTTCAACAAAAAGCCTGTATGGCAAAGATTTATCATAACAGTAGCAGGTGCTGCTGTAAATCTTCTTGCAGGCGCTATCGTTATGGCTATCCTTGTTTGCTCTGCTCCCAACCAGCTTGGCAGCACCGTTGTAGGCGACTTCCTTGAGGGTGCAACAAGCGTTGAGGCAGGTCTTCAGGAGGGCGACGAGATTATCAAGGTTGAAAACCACCGCGTCTTCATTGCAGACGATCTTATGTATGAGATCATGCGTCTGGGCATTGAGCCTATCGACCTTACAGTTAAGCGCGATGGCAAAACTATAGTTCTTGAGGACGTTGAATTTCCTCAGATGTCCTCTCAGGGCGTTGCCTTCGGCGCAAACGATTTCCGCGTTTATGCCGAAAGACCTACCGTTTTGAGCCTTGCCAAGCACTCACTTTTCAAAACCACCTATACCGTTAAAATGATATGGGAATCCCTCTACGATCTTGTTTCGGGCAGATACGGGGTTGAAGCAGTTTCAGGCCCCATCGGCGTGACCGAGGCATTAACTGAGGCGGCTGATACGGGAGTTTACAGCTTCACCTATCTTGCAGTTGTTATCTCCATAAATCTCGGAGTTATGAACCTCTTGCCATTCCCCGCCCTTGACGGCGGAAGGATAGTGTTCCTTCTTATCGAGGCTATCAGAAGAAAGCCTCTGAAAAAGGAGATCGAGGCTTATATCAACTTCGCAGGTCTTGCCCTTCTTATGATCCTTATGGTTCTTATCTGCACAAAAGACATTATCGGTCTGTTCTAAGAAAGGAATTAAAACTATGAGACGCGCATCAAGACAGATTCGTGCGGGCGGTCTTCTCATCGGAGGAGATGCTCCCGTCAGCGTTCAGTCCATGACAAATATTCCCGCCCATGATTTCGAGGGCACGGCACGTCAGGTGCTTGCGCTCCAGGCGGCAGGCTGCGACATTGTCCGCATTGCCGTTCCCGACGAGGACGCGGCTCCCGTTTTCAAAAAGGTTCGTGAGGCAGGAGCTACAGTTCCCCTCGTTGCAGACATTCATTTTGACTATAAGATCGCCCTTGCCGCTATCCGCAACGGTGTTGACAAGGTGCGTATCAATCCCGGCAACATCGGCGCCGAGTGGAAGGTGAAAGAGGTTGCGGATGCTTGCAAAGCTGCCGGTGTTCCCATTCGAATCGGTGTTAACGGCGGAAGCCTTGAAAAATCCCTTCTCGAAAAATACGGCTCACCCACAGCTGAGGCTCTTGCTGAAAGCGCACTCACTCAGGCAGATCAGCTGGAGAGCATGGGATTTTACGATACTGTCATCTCCATCAAGTCCTCCACCATTCAGACAATGACAGAGGCTGCAAGAATTGTAGCAAGAGAATCCACATACCCCATCCATCTCGGTGTTACTGAGGCGGGAACCGAGTATTCCGGTATTATCAAGAACGCAATCGGTATCGGAAGCCTTCTTTGCGACGGCATCGGCGATACCCTCCGCGTTTCCCTCACAGCAGACCCCGTTCGCGAGGTTTTTGCAGGAAAGGAAATCCTCAAGTCTCTCGGCCTTATTACCGAGGGCATCAACATAATCTCCTGCCCCACCTGCGGCAGAACAAGAATCAACCTTATCGGTCTTGCGGAAAAATTCCGCGAGGCATCTGCTTCCATCGATACAAAGGGCAAGAAGGTCAACGTTGCTATTATGGGCTGCGTTGTTAACGGCCCCGGAGAAGCAAACGAGGCTGACTTCGGTATTGCAGGCGGCGACGGCTTTGCAGTTCTTTTCAAGGACGGAAAAACTCTCGGACGAGTTGAAGAGGACCGCGTTGTTGAAACACTCATTGAAGAAACAATTAAGTTTATAGGCTAAAAAAACATATTCCTTATCCTTTCCTCGGTTTCGGGGAAAGGATAAATTTATCTTTAGAAAGGAATGAACACTATGGCTGAGGGACGTACTCTCGCAAATATATTCTCCCGTTACAGCCCATCGGGCGACAATCTTAAAAAAATAATAGATAGCTCCTCCGATGCTCACCTTTCGGGCGACAGAGAAAGAAAGCTCTACGAGGTTCGCTTTTCTCTGCCCTTTATTGCTAAAAAATCCGACATCTACAAGCTTGAAAAGGAGCTTTGCGCTCTTTATGAGCTTTCATATATTAGACTTTTGCCGAATTATCCTGCAGAGCTGTTTTCCCTTGATTATATGGGAGAGGTTTACACCGAGGCGCGTCGCGTCGGTGCAGTTACCAACGGCTTTTTCGACAACTGCCAAACTGTAATCGAGGACGGAATCATCACAATTTCCGTAAATTACACTCAGGGCGGAGTTGACCTTCTCGATATGGGTCGCGCGGGAGATATAATCTCGGGAATCATCAGAAGCGAGTTCGGTCTTAACTACGAAACTGTTATAAACCAGAGCGCTCAGTATGAGAAATATCACAACGAATATCTTGAGCGCCAGGCTGAGTTTCTCAGACAGACTCAGGAGCAGGCTATTGAATACAACCGCATCATAGAGGAGCGCCGCCGCCAGGAAGAGGCCGCCGAGGCTGCAAAGAAGGAAGCGGAAACTCCTCAGTATACCCGAATCGACTCCCTCTTTGAAGGAAGTGAGGAGGTTGACGAGGTTTCGGGCGGAGTATTCAAGAGCGGTCGTATGACCTTTGATACAAACTCAAACGACGTGCTTTACGGCGAGGAGGATTTCGAGATATCCGACCCCACCGCGCTGCGAATGGTAAAGTCAAATATGAGAAGCGTTACGGTCCTTGGTAAGATATTCAAGTCCGAGGCTGCGGAAATTCGCAACTCCGAGAATATGTCCGTTACCATCGGTATCACCGATAACGATTCCTCCGTATTCCTTAAATTACAGATGCCCGCCGCAGAGGCCGAGCCCTTTGCAAAGAGCATGAAGAGCGGAATGTGCATTGCCGCTGTCGGTTCTGTTCGCGCAGACAAATTCGGCGAATACAACGTTACTGTTAAGGGAATCAAGAAGATAAAGTGGATAATCCGAAAGGATACAGCGCCTGTGAAGCGCGTTGAGCTTCACTGCCACACAAACCTTTCCGCAATGGATGCTCTTGCCGCCCCCGCAGACGTTGTTAAGCGCGCTGCCGCATGGGGTCACAAGGCTGTTGCCATCACTGACCACGGAAACGTTCAGGGCTTCCCCACCGCAATGCTTGCCTCCGAGGGAATGAAGGAGGACCCTGTTAAGGTCATCTACGGAATTGAAGCATACTTTGTTGACGACACCCGCCGTGCCGTTTTCGGTCATACAGACTCCGATTTTGAAGATGAGTTTATCGTATTCGATATTGAGACCACGGGCCTTTCCGTTCACAACTGCGCCATCACCGAGATCGGTGCCGTTAAGGTAAAGAACGGCGAGATCCTTGAGGAATTCAATATGATGACAGACCCGGGTATGCCTATCCCCGAAAATATCACAGAGCTTACAGGCATTACAGATGATATGGTACAGGGTCAGCCCGACAACGAAACGGCTGTCCGAGCTTTCCTTGAATTCGCAGGAAAGCGTCTTCTCATCGCCCACAACGCAGACTTTGATACAAGCTTTATCAGAAAGGTTGCTGAGGAAGCGAACATCCCCTTCCCCAATCCTTATCTTGATACTGTTTCAATGTCCCGCTACGTTAACCCGGAACTTAAAAAGCACAAGCTTGATATTCTTGCAGACTATTTCGACCTTGGTAACTTTAACCACCACAGAGCGTCGGACGATGCGAAAATGCTGTCTGCTATATTTTATAAAATGATAGATAAGCTCCGCGACGAGGGTATCATGGATTTCAACCACCTTTCCGAAACCATGAGTGAAAATGCCGACCCCTTGAAGCTTCGCACCTATCACCAGATAATTCTTGCAAAAAACCAGGTGGGTCTGAAAAATCTTTACAGACTTATTTCCGATTCCTACCTTACTTATTACAGACGATTCCCCCGTATCCCAAAGACCCGCTTAACCGAGCTTCGCGAGGGTCTTATCATCGGCTCTGCCTGCGAGGCGGGTGAGCTTTTCGATGCGATCCGAAACGGACGAAGCGAGGCGGAGATCGAGGAGATCGCATCCTTCTACGACTACTTCGAGATCCAGCCCATAGCCAACAACGAGTTTATGATCGAAAGCGGCAAGGCAAAGGATATTGAAGAGCTTCGCGATTTCAACCGCAAGATCGTTGCCCTTGGCGAAAAGCTTGGAAAGCCTGTTTGCGCAACTACGGACGCCCATTACATGGACCCCGAGGACGAGATCTACCGCCGTATTCTTATGACGGGTATGAAATTCTCCGATGCGGACAAGCCCTCAAGGCTTTATATGCGCACCACCGACGAGATGCTTGAGGAATTCTCCTATCTCGGCGAGGAAAAGGCATACGAGGTTGTTGTCACAAACACAAACCTTATTGCAGATATGATCGAGCCTCTCCGTCCCATCCCCAAGGGAACCTATGACCCGAAGATCGAGGGATGTGAGGACGAGCTGAGAGAAAAATGCTACCAGAAGGCACGCGAGATGTTTGGCGAGGACCTTCCCGTGCAGGTTTCCGAGCGCCTTGAGCGAGAGCTTAAATCTATCATCGGTAACGGCTTTGCCGTAATGTACATAATCGCCCGCCGTCTCGTTGAGAAAAGCGAGGAGTGGGGCTATGAGGTAGGAAGCCGAGGCTCGGTTGGTTCATCCTTTGCCGCAATGATGGGCGGAATCACAAAGGTTAACTCCCTTCCCCCTCATTACCGCTGCACCGACTGTCTTTACACGGAATGGCACGATAAGGGTACTCCCAAATCAGGCTTTGACCTTCCCCCGAAGGACTGCCCTAAGTGCGGCAAGAAAAATATGTACCGCGACGGACACGACATCCCCTTCGAGACCTTCCTTGGATTCTACGGAGACAAGGTACCCGATATCGACCTAAACTTCTCAGGCGACGTTCAGGGTAACATCCATAAATACACCGAGGAGCTTTTCGGCAAGGGACACGCCTTCCGAGCAGGTACAATCGGTACTCTCGCAGACAAAACAGCCTTCGGCTACGTTGCAAAATACCTTGAGGGCAAGGGAATTTCCGTTTGCCGCGCTGAGGTTGAGCGCCTTATTTCCGGATGCGTTGGTGTTAAGAGAACAACAGGTCAGCATCCCGGCGGTATCATCGTCGTTCCTCAGGAATACGACGTTTACGATTTCTGCCCCGTTCAGCACCCCGCAGACGACCCCAATTCCTCAACTGTTACAACCCACTTCGAGTTTAAATATCCCCACGATACGATTCTCAAGCTTGACGAGCTTGGACACGATATTCCCACAAAGTATAAGCGACTTGAGGGCTACACAAACACAAGCGTTCTTGAGTGTGACCTCTCAGACCCGAAGCTCTATAAGCTCTTCACCTCCCCCGAGCCTCTCGGCGTTACTCAGGAGGACCTTCTTGGAGTTGAAACGGGAACTCTCGGTCTGCCCGAGATGAACACAAAGTTCGTTCGAGGAGTACTTATTCAGGCACAGCCGAAAAACTTCTCAGACCTTTTGCAGATCTCAGGTCTTACTCACGGTACGGGAGTTTGGCTCGGCAACGCGGACGAGCTTATCCGCGACGGCATATGCACCATTTCCGACGTTATCGGATGTCGAGACGATATCATGCTCTACCTTATCCAGCAGCACGATATGGATAAGGCTCAGTCCTTTAAGATAATGGAGGATGTTCGTAAGGGTAAGGGTCTCAAGCCCGAATACGAGGAGGCTATGATCGCAGCAGGTGTTCCCGACTGGTATATTGAGTCCTGTAAGCGAATCAAGTACATGTTCCCGAAGGCCCACGCGGCGGCATACGTTATCGACGCCCTCCGTCTCGGCTGGTATAAGATCTACTACCCCAAGGAGTTCTACTCCGCATACTTCACCGCAGCCCCCGGCGGCGTTGAAGCAGAGATCGTTGTCGGCGGCCGCGATTCCATCAAGGCAAAGATGGACGAGATCGACAAGATGGGCAGAGATGCAACTGCAAAGGACAAGGAAATGCACTCCTCCCTCCAGCTTTGCAACGAGGCTGTAGTGAGAGGAATCAGATTCCTGCCCGTTGACCTGAGAAAGTCCGATGCGACGAAGTTCCTCCCTGAAAAGGACGGCATCCGCCTTCCCTTTGCATCAATTGCAGGTCTTGGAGAATCTGCGGCGATGAATATTATGAACGCCCGCGACAACGAGGATATCTTCTCCATCGAGGACCTGAAGCAGGCAGGCAAGCTTTCAAAGGCTGTTGTTGAGCTTCTTGATAAAAACGGAGTTCTCAAGGGAATGTCCGAAACAAATCAGCTTTCCTTCGGCGACGTCGGAGGACTTTCCTCCTCACCGAAAAAAGCAGAGGAAAAGTCAAAGAAGGCAGAGCCTCCAAAGGAAGCTGCCCCCGAGGATGATACAACCCAGCTTTCCTTTTTCTGATTAAATAATCACCATTGAATTCCGCCCACGGGCGGAATTCTTTTTTGTCGATAACTTCGTATTTATCGGGGAGACGATATTGGTGTTTCGTAGGGGCTGATGCCCACATCAGCCCGCCCATCTGCACGAGAACGAAACGATATTCACAGCGAATTGTTACGTCTGTAACGGGCCGATCGTAGGAATGGAACATTCCTACCAGCATCGGCCCCTACG
>JAZUAR010000156.1:0-2213 GCA_045638055.1 Candidatus Avispirillum sp. | reverse complement strand
TACAAAGAGCTTTATCCTGCACTTAAAGCGCAGTACCACGCTCTTGCTAATATCTAAAAACAAAACGACTGTCTTATTTCTGAGACAGTCGTATTTCTATGTATTTTTTCTTCGTCGCGTTGCCGCCCCGCAGGTGTCTTTCCGCTTTATTCTTTAAAAGCACAGATTTTACTTCCTCATAAAGCTTTCTGTTTTCATATTTCAGCTTATCTGTTACGTCCTTATGGACCGTTGATTTGCTGACTCCGAATTCCTTTGCGGTCATTCTGACCGTTGCCCCTGTATTTTTTATATACTCGCCGAGTATAACACATCTGTTTTCTTTTTTTGAATACACTTCGCAGCTATCTTTATTTCGTGACATATACTACCCCTGAACCAATGGTATAGTTCAATATATGTCGCCTGTCTTTTTAATATGTTTATGAAAAGCCAAAGTTGTAAGGCTCGCATATAATATAGCGTATCCCAATTTAAAAAGAAGGAAAATTCAACTATGAATAAAATTAATACAGTTATATGCGGTGGAGACAGAAGGATGCTCAGCGCGGCTTCTCTTTTCTCAAAGGCCGGCAATTGCTATCTGTGGCGGTGCAGCTCGGGTGAGGCATCAGGAGCCTTGAGAACGGAAAATTTAAGGGAGGTTGCCAAGGGGGCATACGTTATTTTGCCGATTCCCTCCTTTGACAGAAACGGCAAGCTCAACGGAGCGGGACATATCAATGCAGAGGAGCTTTTCAGACTGCTTCCCTGCGGCACGAATATATTGGGTGCAAAGGTAAATGCTGTGACCCAGAGAATGGCAAAGGAGCACGGACATAGCTTTTACGATTACGGAGAGCGGGAGGATTTCAACCTGCTGAACGCGGTTCCCACCGCAGAGGCGGCAATTCTTCTCGCAATGGAGCATTCTCCCACCACAGTTCACGGAGGAACATTTGTTGTTGTAGGCTACGGAAGGATAGGAAAGGCTCTGTCATCAAGGCTATCAATGCTTGGAGGCAAGGTTTATGTTGCGGCAAGGAGCGAGGCAGCACTTGCATCATGCGAATGTGACGGTCATATCCCTCTCCCACTCACAGAGCTGCTCGCATCTCCCGAAAAATGCAATGCCTGCTTTAATACGGTGCCCGTGCCCATTATTGACAAGTCAGTTCTTGAAAAATGGGATTGCCCTCTGTTTCTTGAGCTTGCATCCGTCCCGGGAGGCTTTACTGATGAGGGGCAAAGATTTCTTTGTGACAGATACGTCAGCGCGCTCTCCTTGCCGGGGCGGTACTTCCCTGTCACTGCAGGGGAGATAATTTATAAAACGGCATTGACTATTATAAAGACGAAAGGAGGAATATCATGATCGGCTATGCATTTACCGGTTCCTTTTGTACTCACAAAGAATCACTTGCAGCTTTGGAGCGTCTTTGCGCCACGGGGGCGGATATTGTTCCCATTATGAGCGAAAACGTATATACTACCGATACACGATTTGGCAAAGCCGAGGATCTTATAAAGAAGGTTGAAGAGCTTTGTCACAGAAAAGTAGTTCATACCATCCGCGATTCCGAGCCATTCGGCCCTGCAAATCCTCTTGATCTGCTAATTATCGCCCCCTGCACGGGAAATACTCTTGCCAAAATAGCTCTTGGTATTACAGATACCGCAGTTTGCATGAGCGCAAAGGCACATCTAAGACAAAACAAGAATCTGCTGATCGCCCTTGCCTCAAACGATGCAATGTCTGCAAATCTCAGAAACATAGGGACCCTTCTTAACAGAAAAAATATATATTTCGTACCTATGCGACAGGATGACGTTAAAAAGAAGCCCCACTCCCTTGTTGCCGATTTTTCACTTTTAGAGGAATCCTACAGAATGGTCCTCGAAAACACTCAGCCACGACCGTTGTTTATTTAATATTAGGTCTTGAATTAATCTTATAAATGTGTTACAATAGTCCAAACGACAAATTACAGAGGATCATCATGCACATACAAGAATCCGGCGAAATGTATCTTGAAACGATACTTGTTCTGACAAAGAAGAATCAATACGTCCGCGCAATTGACGTTGGCGAATATATGGGATATTCCAAGCCCAGCGTGAGCCGCGCCATCGGTCTTTTGAAAAACGGCGGCTACGTTACGTCTGACCACGAGGGTCACCTCTCTCTTACTGATGAGGGACGCGAGCTTGCTGAAAAGATCTATGCAAGACAC
>JAZUAR010000155.1:0-14955 GCA_045638055.1 Candidatus Avispirillum sp. | reverse complement strand
TTTTTAAAGTTTTTTGGGAGTGCAGAGGACTTTTTTACAAAAAAGTCCTTTGCATAAACAAACAAAAAATCCGCCCGGGTGGGCGGATTTTAACGTATTCTTTTACTTTGTAGGATCGATGAACTTCCAGTAGGACTTGAGATAATCAATTCCGGACCAGAGGGTCATAACAAGCATCGCGATCATTGTAACGTAGGAGAGAACGTAATACTCGCAGAAGGGGATAACAAGCGCGAGAGCAGGCTCAACGAGAACTGTTACGATGCATACAACCTGAAGAACTGTCTTTACCTTACCAAGCCAGCTTGCTGCAACAACAAGGCCTTCCTTGCCGCTTACTACAAGACGGATGGACGTTACCGCAAGCTCGCGGAACATTACGATTGCAGCTGCCCAGATGAATACGGGGCGGATCGCCTCATATCTGTAAATGATGCAAAGCATTGCGCCGAACACCATGAACTTATCAGCGAGGGGGTCCATAAACTTGCCGAAGTCTGTGATGAGGTTATACTTTCTTGCGATCTTGCCGTCAAGCATATCTGTAAGGCTTGTGATAGCGAAGATCACAGCAGCGATAAGGCCTGTCCATACGAGGTTATCCTTGAGGAAGGGGATGGGCGCCATCATAACTATCATAAATACGGGAACAAGACAGATACGAAGCACCGTGAGTTTATTCGGTAAATTCATTTTGACTTTTCCTTTCTTTTGGTCGATCAGAGTGCTGTCGACAACATTTGCTTAAAGTATTCTACTACAAATAGGTCCACAATGTCAATAAGCAAAACAGCAATTAAGGGAATTGCGAAGAGCACAAGCTTTTTTGACAGGGCGATCTGGGCATCTGTGCGGCCCTCTCCCTCTTTTTTTGAAACTATTTTGCCTGAAAAATATGCGCTCGCCGTAGCAAGAATAATGGCAGCGGCGCAATATGCGCCCGTGCATATCTGATAGGGCAGTATCAGGCTGCGGCTTTCAGCAAGGAAGATGCAGAAAAAATATACTGCAACCATCCACAAAAAGTTTATAAGCAGCAGCGAAAACTCGCCCTTTGAAAGCTTTTTATTCTTTTTATTTTCCTTTTCCATATCAGACGATTCTCACAGCGCCTGCGCGGCGTACGCTGAGAACGTAGCACTTGCCCGCGCCAAACACCTTTTCCATATATTCCTTATACTGTGCAGTAACCTCACAGGGCACGAATGCCTGAACAGTTCCCGCAAAGCCGCCGCCGTGGACTCTCCATGCGCCGCCCTTATCGGAGAGGAACATTTCCGTGAGGCAAAGTGCTGCGGAAAGACCCTGCTCGGATACGTTTTTAGTTGTATACACGTTCTGCAGATATCTGTAGCTTGAAAGACCTGATGCAATAACGTTTTCAAAGAAGGTCTCTGTGTCCCCTGCTCTGAGGGCCGCGCTCTGCTTTTCAACTCGCGCGTTTTCCGTTGCAAAATGAACGGCGCGCATAAAATGTCTGTCGCCGAGAGTTTCTCTGATCTCCTTTGCATTTGCGATGATCTCTTCAAGACTCACCTCTCTCAGCACTTCCTTGCCGAAGAATGCCGCAACCGCCTTCATTTCTGCGGGCACGGAGGCATAATCCTCGTTAAGGTCTGCGTGATTTCCGCCCGTATCTGTGATGCAGAGGTTGTATCCTGCCGCTGAAAGGTCAAAGGACTGCTTTTCGATCACGGGGGATGCGGGATTCTCAAAATCGATGGAGATAAAGCCGCCAACAGCGCAGGCTGTCTGGTCCATAAGTCCGCAGGGCTTGCCGAAATAGACGTTTTCTGCAAACTGTGCCATTTTTGCGATCTCCACGTTATCCACCGCGCCACCGTTATAAAGATGGTTGAGGATATTTCCTATCATAACCTCAAATGCCGCAGAGGAGGAAAGACCCGAGCCCTTGAGCACGTCGGAAACTGTATATGCAACAAATCCGCCAACTGCAAGACCTCGGTCAAGGAATGCCTTTTCCATACCTGCGATGATTGCAGATGATGTGAATTTTCTCTCCTCAATAGGCTCTGCGATCTCGGATGCGAGGACCTTATCCTCGGGGAATCCCTCGCTCTTTACGGTCACTGTGCCGTCATCTGTGGGGGATGCAACTGCGATAATATCAAGATTGATAGCCGCGCAAAGAACCTTGCCGCGGTTATGGTCCGTATGGTTTCCCGAAATCTCGCTTCTGCCGCCAACGGAGAAAAGATATGCATCTCTGTCACCGAAAAGGTCGATAAAGCTGTCTACCGCAGATGCGATTCTCTCTCTTTTTTTCTCGATATCCTCTGCTGCTACGGCACAATCCTCCATGAGCTTTTCATCAGCTTTGCCGTCAAGTATATATTTTTTAAGTTCCTGAGCTTTCATTTTTTCCTCCACTTTTAAAAGGTCACCGCAACCGCTTCCGTGCAAAGACCCGTCTGAGTATCAACGGTGAAAAGCGCACCGTGGGCTGCTACCTCGCCCTCTGCAGGCTCGAAAAATACGGGAGTGCGGACTGTGAATTTATGGATGATGCACTCGGTCTTCACACCGAGAACACCTGCTTCACTTCCCGTCATTCCAAGGTCTGTTATATATCCCGTGCCGCCCGGAAGAACTCTTGCATCCGCCGTCTGCACGTGGGTATGAGTTCCGAAAACTGCGCCTACGCGACCGTCAAGGTATCTGCCCATGCAAAGCTTTTCGCTTGTTGCCTCCGCATGGATATCCACAACTGCGACGTCGTATCTTCCCTTATTTCTCTGAAGAATGGAATCCACCGCCTTGAAGGGATTGTCAAGGGCGTCCATAAAGGTGGTTCCGAGAAGGTTTATAACAAGTATTCTCCAGCCCATGCAATCTGCAATACAATATCCGTCACCGGGGGCATCCGCGGGATAGTTTGCAGGTCTTATTGCCATGGGGTGGCTGTCAAGATAATCGTATATCTGTCTTTTCTTGAAGGTATGGTTTCCGCCTGTGATAACGTCGGCTCCCGCCTCGAATATCTCCTCCATGCTGTCGGGGGAGGGGGAGTTTCCTGCGGATGAATTTTCGCCGTTTACTATAACGAACTGGGCGCCCAAAGACTCTCTCATCTTGCGGAGTCTGCCGCCCGAAAGGTACTGACAGCCACCCGCGCCGATAACGTCTCCAAGGGCAAGGATCTTAATTTTTGCCACGCTTTACTCTCTTTCTACGTAAAAAGAGGCTGCAAAACAGTACAAATGCACTTTGCTACAGCCTCTCGGTTTTTTAATAATTAACTCTCTTTTTCTTATTGAGATTTGAGGAAGGATTAACGATCTCTCTCCAATCAAGGTCACCGCGGTCGAGAGCGCAAACAAGGACCTCGGCGGTTGCGATATTCGTTGCAACGGGGATATTCTGCATATCGCACATTCTGAGAAGTGAATCCTCCTCCTCGCGGGAGAACATTCCGGGATCGGAGTTTCTGAAGAACAGAACAACGTCGATCTCGTTATAGGAAACACGGGAAGCGATCTGCTGAACGCCGCCGTGAGCACCGGAGAGAAGCTTTTCGATCTTCAGTCCTGTGGCATCGGAAATATACTTACCTGTGATGCCTGTTGAGCATATATTGTGCTTTGCAAGAATGTTACAGTACGCGATACAAAACTGCGTCATCAATTCCTTCTTGGAATCATCTGCGATAATTGCTATTTCCATGGTTTCCTCCCTATATTCTAAAGACAGATTTTATTTTTCAATTTTCTCATTCGCTTCATTCCCGAAAAGATGGGAACGCTTTCACCGCAAAGTCGCTTTGCGATGTTTGAAAATGCATTCTCCGCATCCTTTCCGGAAGCGAGAAGTCTTTCGTGGGTAAGCATCAGATTATAATCGTAGGGGATAACTCCGAGAAGAGGGGCTCTCGATTCGTCTATCACTCCGAAAAGACCCTTTCTTGAATCATCTATAACGCCCTGAGCATCAAAGGAATTGATAATGAGGCGGATATCCTCCACACCCATATCACAAAGCCTTCCCACAGTAGCCTCCGCAGAGCGGAGAGCAACAGGCATCTGACCTGTTACCACAAGGGCAGTATCGGAAATCTTGGCACCCACGTTAACTGCGCGGTTATATCCTGCACCCGTATCGATTATTACGAAATCAGCCAAAGCCGAAGCAGCCGCTGCCTTAATAGCACCGATTATAAGCTCATCTCCCTCATCGGGGTCCTCTCCTCCGAAGGAGGGGATGCATCCCGCGCCGCCGGCGCATGAGGGGAAAAGCCAGAGCTCTCCCTCGGGCTTTGGAATGCCCTTATATTTTTTTCTTTTATTCTGAACCTCTTCCTCTATTCTCAGCAGTGCTTCAGCGGCGCTACCACGCCCCTTGGCAACATCCTGAATCGTATAGATAACACTGTCCTGAACGCCGAGAAGCATATCAAGACAGGCATTGCCGAAATCAAGATCGCAAAGAAGCACCTTGTGACCCATGCCCACAAGTGAGCGGGAAATGCCGAGAGCGGCAGTAGATTTACCGACACCGCCCTTTGAAGAGGCAATCATTATGAACTTCTGAGTCATACTTTTCCCCTTAGGCGGTCGTAATGTACTGACCTGGATTCAAAACATTATAACACTTTTTTGTATCTCAAGTCAACAACCTGAACAACTTTTTCTTCGATTTTTTGAAATTTGTAGCCTTTGTCAACAAAAATAACCGCGTTATCTTTTCTTTCTGGCCATCAAAGCACCCAAAAAGATGCCGCAGACGCCTCCGATGATGTGTGTGAGCTGGGATGTCTGGTCATCCTGCAGAAGCATTGCAGACACCTCCTGGCCTATATAAACAAGGGCAACAAATATGAGTGTGACGGGAATATTTCCCTTTTTGATACCGGAAACAGAGGACATAAATATCATCATAAACACGATGCCGGAAGCACCGAGAAGACCCGTGCCGGGGAAAAAGATAAACTGCACAAGACCTGTAACAAGGGCAGTTGCAATAATTGCCCAAAGTACGTTCACGCTTCCGTAGCGGCTCTCAACAACAGGGCCAAGCACCAGCAAAAGACAGATGTTTGAGAAAAAGTGGACCATATCCGAGTGGCCGAGAACGTGACCGAAAAATCTCACGTAGGTAAGGGGATCATAAAAGGACGCGCGATAAACGCAGAAAAGATTCTGATTTGTCCAGCCGTCAGTCAGATAATTTGCAAGAAGCGCGCCAAGGCAAAGGAGTGCAAAGGTCAGCACCACGGGCGAATCATACTGGATTTTTAAAACCGTTTTCTTTTTAGCCATAAAATTTCACCATTCCAATCAAAATTGCTTTCCGCCAGGGCGGAAGGCTTCATTTTTCTTCTCTCTTCTCAGAGCACCTGAGGCGCCACGGGTGACGCAGGTGTTACGATGGGATTCTGTCCGCCTGCTGAGGTGATCTGAGATACCATCAGAGAGGTGCGGGACATGAGGGCTGTCAAGAGATGGGGGCAGCTCTGTCTGAACTCCGTTGCGATATCGGTGCTCTTCCAGTCGATCTCATCCTTTGTTGAGGGATCGAAAAACATCATCATGCTGTAGGTCACGGAAAGGGAGAAGATTCCCTCGGGATCGAAATTGAGGGCGCGGTTGAAATTGATCTTAACTCCGTTTTTCAGAAGCTGAGCAACGATGGTATCCTTGACTCCAAGCTTCATATCGGAGGGTCTTCCCTCTACCTTTACAGTTTCGTAGCTTATATTTTCAAGAAGGATCTTCTTGTCGTGCAGAAAGTATCTTTCAAAATTTTCCATTTCTGTTTTCCTTTTTAAAGTTTTTTAAGGTGCGGAAACTTTTTTTCAAAAAAGTTTCTGCATAGTGCCTCTCACCAATATTTCCTGTCGAGGCTTCTCAGTTGCACTGCCTCGGCAATGTGGCGGGCGCCGATGCTCTCGCTGCCGTCAAGGTCTGCAATAGTTCTTGCAACTCTGAGTATTCTGTCATATCCTCGGGCTGACATTCCCATAGAGTCGAATGCCTTTTTCAATATCATATCTCCTGCCGCGTCAAGGGCGCAATGCTCTCTTATGTGGGAGGACTGCATCTGCGCATTGCAGGTGAGGTCGCTTCCTTTGAACCGTGCCTCGGCAACGGCTCTCGCCTTAACAACTCGCTCTCTTACATCAGCTGAGGACTCCGCAACCTCCTTTTTGGAAAGCTCTGCGTAGTCGAGGGCGGGAAGCTCTACCTGAATATCGATTCTGTCAAGAAGAGGGCCGCTTATTTTGGAAAGATATCGCTTGATATCCTCCTTTTTGCAGGTGCAGGCCTTTGCCTTTGAGCCAAAATAGCCGCACTTGCAGGGGTTCATTGCCGCTACGAGCATAAAGTTTGAGGGGAAAGTCACTCTTCCCGCTGTTCTCGTGATAGTCACCTTGCCGTCCTCAAGGGGCTGACGGAGGCTCTCGGAAACGTTTTTCGGGAACTCGGGCAGCTCATCAAGGAAAAGAACGCCGTTGTTTGCAATTGATATCTCACCGGGGGTGGGATTCTTGCCGCCGCCAACAAGGGCGGGAGCAGATAACGTATGATGAGGGCTTCTGAAGGGGCGCTCACACACAAGGGACTGACCGTCGGGCAGAAGTCCCGAAACGGAATGTATCTTCGTTGTCACCAGCGCTTCCTCAAAGGTCATGGGAGGAAGAATGGAGGGCAGGCGCTTTGAGAGCATGGATTTTCCCGAGCCGGGAGGGCCGATGAGAAGGATGTTATGTCCTCCAGCCGCCGCTATCTCCATAGCTCTTTTTGCTCTTTCCTGTCCCTTGACGTCACAAAAATCAAGCCCCGTCTGAGAAATTTTCGAAAAATCAATAACTCCGCTTTCAACGGGAGTGAGGGGCGCTTCTCCTGTGAAGTGACCCACCACGTCGCGGACACATTCGGCGCTGTATACCGATACTCCCTCAACAACAGCAGCCTCCGCCGCATTTGCCGCAGGGACGAATATCCTCTTTTTTCCCGCATCGCGTGCCGCCATTACCATGGGAAGCACACCGCGCACGCTTCGCACAGCACCCGAAAAGGAAAGCTCACCGATAAAGCAGCAGTCCTCATAATCAGCAGTTGAGGGCACACCGCTTGAAAGCTTTAAGAGCGCCATGAGAATCGCAAGGTCGAAGGCGCTTCCCTCCTTTTTCACGTCGGCGGGAGCAAGGTTGACCGTTACCGCCATCTCAGGAAAAAGAAGTCCGCTGTTTGCCGCTGCCGCCTGAACGCGTTGCTTTGCCTCCTTCACGGCAGCATCGGGAAGTCCCACTATTTCAAAGGCGGGAAGCTCACTATACGCATTGCATTCCACGGTTACAAGATAACCGTCGATACCGAAAAGCCCCGCAGTATAAGACACAGTCAGCATAGGCACCTCACAAAATTCCAATTAATAATTAATTTTATCACAATTTTCTTTAGCTGACAATAGAAATACGGCCATTTTTGTGGTATACTGTAGAAAAAGACAAAAGCCACCACAGGAAAGGAACACATTATGAAAACAAAGGAAGAATTCACCATCCGCATCGATTCCGAGCTTTATAAGAAGCTCATTTTCGTCGCTTCCAAGGAAAATAACAACCTGAACAACCATATGCTCCATATGATCCGCCAGAACGTTCAGTATTTCGAAAAGGTCCACGGAAGGATCAATACACAAAATATAGAGCTTCCCGAAAAGTCAGATACTTGATGATGTGGTGCTCCCAAAAAGCCGCCTTTTCAGGCGGCTTTACTTATATATAATTGAAAGATAGCACAAAAAATTTTGGGCAATTTATCAATTAGTAGTTGAAATTACTAACTGAAAATGCTATAATCATGTTACAAAGGCTCATTGCGTGTATGAGCAAAAATATTTATTTTTCAGGAGGACATTATGAGAAAGACGATTTCTCTCGTTCTTGTAGCAGCTATGCTTCTTACAATGATGGTGTTCGCACCTACAGCAAGCGCTGTTACTCTTGACGAAAACAACGTACAGATCGATGCTCAGTACTTCAGCGGTACAACTGTTTGGACTGAGATCGAAGGTACAAACCAGTACGGCTTCAGCTGGTTCGATCCCATAACAATCAAAGAGGGTGGCGACCACATTCTTAACCTCGACGGTATCATCGAGGACGGCGAGTGGACAGAAAAGGTTTACCACATCGACTCTGATTACGCTCCTCAGAGCGGCCTTGCTTACGGTAACAACTCTCTCTTCGAGGTTCCCTCTGCAGAGAACACCTTCTACCGTTGGATTAAGGACGGCAACAACGCATCTCTCGCTCCCGCAGACGGTCTTGAGTACGACGTTCGCTTCATGTGGGACGAGCAGTACTTCTACATGGCAGTAGAGTATCTTGACGGTGACGGCTACACAAACTCCGGTACAGCAGCTTCCGCTAACAACTGGGACGGCGATGCTATCCAGTTCCGTCTTGACCCCAACGGTGCTAACGCTTCCGTAGGCGGCCAGGGCTACGATGCTTCCGTTGACTCCTACCCCTACGATCCTGAGATCCACGGCGAAATTGACAACACTCTCAACTGCACATTCCCCTGGACTGACGACGAGACAGAATTCGGTGGCGATGGACAGGAGAAGCATTCTACTCTCGGTAACTTCATCGTTTCCTACTACACATCCGGTTACACAGATATCTCCGACGCTTCCAAGAGATACTTCCCCCAGAAAGTTGAGGTTGACGTAGATGACGGTAACGGCAACATCACAACAGAGATCCAGACAGTTTACTCTCCTGCTGACATTTCCACATACGGTCAGCTCTCCGAGGAGGACTACGCATATGCAACAGTATATCCTCACGACATAGACCCCCGTCCTCCTTTCGTTCTGGACCAGGTAACATACGAGATTGCTCTCCCCTGGTCACTCATTATTGACGGCGGCTATAATGCTGAGGCTGGCGCTGAGCTCGGCTTCTCCATGGTTCGCTTCAACGCACAGCTCGGTAAGGGCCCCTTCAACTCCTACCTTGCATGGGGTTCCGGTCTCTGCGGCTACGAGACAAAGGAAATGCCCCAGGTTTGCGGCGGTTCTAACGCTCTCGTTCTTACAGATGAGGATTCCACAGCAGCAGTAAACTGCGAGCACACATTCGCAGATCCTACATGTATCAATCCCGAGACATGTACAGCTTGTGGCTACGAGCGCGGCTTCGTAGCAGGTCACAAGAACGAATTCTCCAACCAGAGCCTCCCCACAGGCAGCTCTAACGGTTCTATCTCCGCTAAGTGTAAGGTTTGCGGCGAGGAGTTCACAAAGACTCTCAGCGCAAACCAGGCTTACGTAAAGCACGACTTCCTCGAGACAGACTCCTCCATCTACGACCAGGGTTGGTACGCTGAGGGCGGCTTCTGTATCCAGTGGGAAACACTTGACGAAAACGGCGCAAGATATACAGATGAGACAGACCCCACAGGTACTCTCAGACAGAAGCTCTGGAACAAGGACGGCACAGCTAAGAACGCATTTGATAAGGACACATTCGGTTACTCCGTAGCTGACCTTACAATTGACGGCCAGACAGGTACATACTTCGAGGCTGAAAGCTACTCCAAGTCCTACGCAGAGGCAATGGACGTATACTTCACAAATCTTCCTACAACAAGCGAGCTTATTGCCAAGGCTGATCCTGACCAGAGACCCTACAACACATTCTTCGGTAACTGGTTCGGTGGCGACGGCACATACGGCGGCGGCAACGGCGTTTATGCTCTTGCAGGTCTCGTAAGCGTTGAGGATCAGTGGTACTTCGCAATCTATCCTGCATCTCACCAGAACCCCGATTCTATCGAGGAGCTCGATGAGTATGCATACTGCTACACAGCAGCAACAGCTGAGCAGATTGCTCTCAACACATGGCACGAATATACATTCATGTTCGACAACGATGCAGAGACAGCAATGCTCTTCTGGGATGGCGAGCTCGTAGCAGCAGCTACTGACTACCACTTCCCCTCCACAAACGATCACGCTATCCTTCTCCAGCACAACGCTCAGTCCTACGTAAAGAACATTGAGATCGGTTCCACAGGTCTTGCAGCAGCTAAGACAGGCTGGCAGGGCAACGGCTCCGCTCCCGCTGACAAGTTCACAGTAACTGTTGACGGTGTTGCAACTGAGGTTGAGGCAGGCTCTACATTCGAAATCTCTGCTGAGACAGTTTCTAAGAACGCTGACGGCGACTTCTTCCGCTTCCTCGGCTGGACAGGCGACGTTGACGGTATTGCTGATGCAACTGCAAGCACAACAACAGTTGTTGTTAACAGCGACATCACAATCGAGTCTTCCTACTACATGATCGGCGATACAGACCTTAACGGTACTGTAAACTCTCTTGACTCCAACGCTATCAAGAGAATGATCGCTAACAAGATCTCCGCTACAACAGAAGGCGATGTTGACGGCGACGGTATGGTTACTCCTCTTGACTCCAACTTCCTCAAGAGACTTATCGTTGGTACATGGTCTCCCCTTGCATAATTTCAGATAAATACTGAAATATCCCCCATAGAGGCTTTCCTCTATGGGGGAGCTTTTTTGCAAAAACTTATAAAAGAAAAAGGCTGCTGAGCAGCCTTTTTCCTTTTATGGGATGAAGCTATCAAATATATAAGTTGTGAAAATCTTTTCTGACTCTTTTACCTGTTTTTTATTCTTAAAGGTCCAGCCTGCACATTTTACTCTGTACAGCTTATTTATTATTATAAAAGGAAGAGTATTTGCATATTTGCGATTGTAGGAAATAAAATCCGGTCGGCTGAGGAATGAAAGAAGGAGGGTGGATACGAACATCCTTCGCCAGAGGGGAAGCTTTCCCTTTTTGCTTTTATGCACAGTTGCAAGAAGACCTCTCGCAACTGTGGGGTCATTTTTTCTGTACCATCTGACCACCTCGGGATGAAAGGATTGAACGGCATATCT
The DNA here is from genome assembly GCA_045638055.1 of Candidatus Avispirillum sp. GTDB lineage: Bacteria > Bacillota > Clostridia > Oscillospirales > CAG-272 > Avispirillum. Next base: position 4,017 of record JAZUAR010000155.1, on the reverse strand, counting down.
TCCCGTATATCCCTTCATATGCTTTTTCAAAAGCTCTGCCACCTCGATATGGTTTCCGTATGCCTTGATCTCAATAAGCAGGGGCACCCTTTCCGAAACGTAATCAAGAACCTCCACAAAGAGGGGGATATACTCGCCCGTGCCGAGAAGAGGATATGAGCAAAGCTCCTCATATGTGCATTCGCTTACTTTTTTGGAAACACCGCACATTCTTTTAAGGTCCGCATCGTGGAAAACAACAAGGCTTTTGTCCTTTGTCAGCTGTACGTCAAGCTCGACGGGAAGTCCCGCTTCCATTGCCATGTGAAAAGAAAGCAATGAGTTTTCAGGAACATCCTCGTTATTGAACAGTCCTCTGTGTGCAACGTATTTGTTCTCAAAATCCGCAAATATCCCCTTTCGCGCTTTACCGGGCCAGAGCGCAAAAAGGTATAATAATATAATGAGGAAAATTATCCCCGAAGCAATATAAACTGCAATCATTTTCTCTCCTCACAAATAGAGCTTTAAGGTATCCTCTATCCAATATTCATACTGCACTCCCGCCCTCTCAAGCTCCTTCAGCTTGAGATAAAGGGAGCAGCCATCGGAAGGGTCATGCCATATATCCGCAAAGACAAAATCGTGATGATATTCTCCCGCGGCATACTCAAGGGCATCCTTGCATACAATTTTTATCTTATGGGCGCAGGGAAGCTGAGGAAGAATATGCTTTTCAAAAAGGCGAATTACATTCTCATCTCTCTCAACCACGGTGACAGAGGACACGTTTTCCTTTTCTGACACCATGAATGCAAAATATCCGAGGCCAAGACCGTATGTCGCCACGTCACCGAAGGCCTTTTCAATGGGAGATTTCATGGTTTCTATCTCGTTGGGGGTTATGAGCATCCACTCTCTGCCCCCTTGCCTTACGGCAGGATAGGTATATTCCCTCTCAAAAAATCCGATTCTCGGAATTATTTTCCCATCGGGATAGCGCACGGGATCGTTATAAACGAAAGCCTCGCAGGGCTTGTATCGCCCCTCGTAAAACTCCCATTCTCCGTCGCGGACAGAGGGAAGCTTTATTTCTTTGCGGTAAGGGTCATTTTCGTAGACCGTCGCATCAAGGCAGGAAAACATATGGGAAATCCAGCCGTGCCTCAGCTCGCGGTCGCCGTAAACGTCCATCATTCCCGAAAAAAGTATTCTGAATGCCTCGCAGCTGTCTACGTTGCAGCTTTTTTCAGTTTCCTTCACCATTTCGTAAGTTATAGCATCGGGATAAAAATTCAGATACTCCGAAAGAAGCTGAAAAATAAGGCGGTTTTTTTCCTTTATTATTTCGCTGTTCATTTCACCTTGACTTCTTCAAGTCTGAAATAGAGATAGCTTCCGGACACCACCTTGGAAAACTTATATGTCACAGCGCGCTCCTTGCCCTTTGCGTTGATAAGAGTTGCGCTGATCTCAAGAGAGCTGCTCTTTTCCTTGACCTTCATAGAATGGTCCATGGAAAAAGCATAGCTGCCCTCGCCCCAGCTCTGGCGGTAGGCATCGAAGCTATATGTGTCGCTGTCCTTATCATATTTATCACCCATATCGGCATCGAGATATGAGGTATAATCGGAAAGGCTAACGTCGTTGCCGAAAAGAAGCCTCATTGTCTTTTCCATTGTTGCACCGGAAACCGCAAATCTTGCGTTGTCATCGGAAATCTCAACGTCGCTGCGGCGCTGAGTGTAAAGGAAGATTGCGGTAAGATGAATAAGGCTTGTGTCGGGAGCGCCGTCCGCTTTCTTATAATTGGAAGAGAAATGACCTGCAAGAAGAGGCAAATAAGCCTCGATTACTATGCCGTCTGTATAATCGGAAGATTCCTCAGTATCTTCAGGCTTCTTTTCATCTGTGTCGGCAGGCACGGAGCTGTCCTTATCGTCGTCATCCGCAGGAGCTCTGTCCGTTGAGGGGGATTCGGCTGTTGTATCGGAATTCTCCTTATCGGAGGATACAGAGTCAGAGGGCTCTTTTTTATCGTCCTCGTTCTTATGGGTGACCTCTTCCTTGTCGAAAGCATCAGTTTCCTCATCCTGAGAAGCGCTTGTATCGGAATCGGTAGAGTCGGCGGGGTCTGTCTTTTCGCCCTCATCCTTTGTGTCGACAGCGGTGGTTTCCTCTTCTTTTTCTGTAAGATCTGTATTTTTGGGCGCACATCCAAAAAGACTGCACACAAGAATTACAGCAAGAATCAATGATAAAAGCTTCATAAGCTGAAAATCCTTTCATTATATTAATGTAATTATATACCCCCCTTCTCCGTCTGTCAAGGCAAGGAGAATAAGGAAATGGGGACAAATTACATAATAAGGCTTTACGAAAGCGGATAAATATGTTATAATTACTATGTATAATAATGAAAATGAATACGGAGATTTAGGATTATGAAAAAAATAATAAGTATTCTTCTTTGTATTTGTCTGATTCTCAGCACTGCGGCGCTCTTTTCCTGCAAGTCTGAAAAGGAGCCCGAGGGTCCCGTGGCCTACGTCCTTGCAGAAAAAGGAAACGCATATTCTTTGAGTCTTGCGGAAAACTTCAAGCTTGCCTTTGAAGAAAAGGGCGGAAGCGTTACAATGGAGACCTTCCCCGCAGGCACTCAGGGATTTTCTGAGTATTTTTCAAAATCTATCGATATCAAGGCAGACGTTATCTTTCTGCCCAACTCCATAGCAACAGCACCCAACCTTCTCAAGAGTGCGAAGGATCTGGGAGTTAACGTGCCTGTCCTCGCAGGCGACACATGGGAGTCCCCCATCGTTCTCGAGGCAATCAAGGAAACAGGCCTCGATGTATACTGCATCACCTTCTTTGACGAAAACGATACGTCCGAAAAGAGTGCCGCCTTCGTTACTGATTTCAGAAAGTTTATTAACGAAAACAGCGAATATTACGAAATGAACGGCGCAACAAATATGGTTGCCGCAGTAAGCGCGCTTGGCTATGATGCATATAACGTTGCAATGGCAGCGATCCGCGCAGCAGCAGAGGACAAGGGCGAGGATTTCACCTCCGTTGACGTTGCAAAGGCCCTCTGGAAAACAGAATTTGACGGCATCACCGGAAAGATCGTCTTTGACGAAAACGGAGATACTATCACAAACAGCACCTACATCAAAAAAGCGAATAAGGATGCAACCGCATTTGAGTTTGTTAAGGTGCAGACTGTTGATAACAATGCAAAGAAGGGCACCGCTCCCTCCTACGATGAGGCAGGTATTGCGATCGATAAGGACAACAAGCGCATCACCGTCGGCGTTTTCCAGCCCACAACAGGAGATGACGCAGCAGGCGGTAAGCAGGAGCTTCTCGGTATTATCTACGCCCACTCTCTCGATAATAAGATCGAGATCGACGGCGAGGAATACGAGGTAGTTCTCTGTAAGAGCGACAACGGCTCCCTCGTTGAGTATGCCCTCGCAACAGCAAATAAGCTGGTCGAGGAAAACAGCATCATCGTTATCGGATCATACGGCTCAGGCGTTTCCATTGCCGCAGCAGACGTATTCGAGCAGGCAGGCCTTCCCGCAATCGGCGCATCCTGCACAAACCCCGACGTTACCTTCGGCAACGATTACTACTTCAGAACAACTATCGTAGACGACTTCGAAGGCTCCGTAATGGCAGACTTCGCTATGGATATTATCAAGGAAGATAAGTAAAACGCAAAAACTTTAAAAACAAAATGGCTATGGGTTTCCCCATAGCCATTTTTTATTCTTTACTCTATAACTTCAAATTCGTATTTATTGGGGAGATGTGATTGATATTTCGTAGGGGCTGATGCCCACATCAGCCCGTTACAGACGCAACAATTCGCTGTGAATATCGTTTCGTTCTCATGCAGATGGGCGGGTCGATCGTAGGAATGGAACATTCCTACCAGCATCGACCCCTACGAATGGCCAGGTTCGTCTCCCTCACAAACCCAAATTTGTTTATCAAATAATAAGGAAAACAAAATGGCTACGGGAAAAC
>JAZUAR010000154.1:0-12237 GCA_045638055.1 Candidatus Avispirillum sp. | reverse complement strand
GCAAACGGCAAGAAGGGTACTATTGCATATTCTATCCTCAATGCCCACAACACATCAGGGGACGAAAAGAACCTCAAGATCAAGTTCGATGCTCTCGCATCCCACGATATTACATACGTTGGTATTCTTATGACAGCCCGTGCAGGCGGTCTTGAGAAGCTCCCCCTCCCCTACGTTCTCACAAACTGCCACAACTCCCTTTGCGCAGTTGGCGGTACTATCAATGAGGACGACCACATGTTCGGTCTTTCCGCCGCTAAGAAGTACGGCGCGATCTACGTTCCCGCTCACCTTGCAGTTATCCACTCCTTCATGAGAGAAATGATGAGCGGATGCGGCAAGATGATCCTCGGAAGCGACAGCCACACTCGTTACGGCGCTCTCGGTACAATGGCTATCGGTGAGGGCGGCCCCGAGCTCGTTAAGCAGATCCTCGGCAGAACGTATGACGTTGCATCCCCCGAGGTTATTGCCGTTCGTCTTACAGGCAAGCCCCGTCCCGGCGTTGGCCCTCAGGACGTTGCTCTCGCTCTTATCGGCGCAACATTCAAGGAAAAGTTCGTTAAGAACAAGGTCCTCGAGTTCGTTGGCGACGGTATTGCGAACCTTCCCATCGAGTTCCGTAACGGCATCGACGTTATGACAACAGAAACAACCTGCCTTTCCTCCGTATGGATGACAGACGAGGAAACTCAGCGTTACTTTACAATGCACGGTCGCCCCGAGGCTTACAAGAAGCTTGAGCCCGCTGACGGCGCTTACTACGACGGTGCAGTTGAGATCGATCTCTCCCTCGTTGAGCCTATGATCGCTCTCCCCTTCCACCCCTCCAACACATACACTATCCGCGAGCTTTGCGAGAACGGCGCAGATATCCTCCGCAAGTGCGAGATCGAGGGCGAGGCACAGCTTGGTCTTGCTCCCGGCACACTCAAGCTCGTTGACAAGATCGATCCCGCTACAGGCAGAATCCGCGTTGACCAGGGTGTTATCGCAGGATGCGCAGGCGGTACATTCGACAACCTTTGCGCAGCAGCAGACATCCTCCGCGGCAAGTCCGTCGGCGCTGACAAGTTTGCTCTCTCCGCATACCCTGCAAGCCAGCCCGCATTCCGAAGAATGATCGAGACAGGCACTGCAGCTGACCTTATGAAGGCAGGCGCAACACTCAGAACAGCATTCTGCGGTCCTTGCTTCGGCGCAGGTGACGTTCCTGCAAACGGCGGTCTTTCCATCCGTCACTGCACAAGAAACTTCCCGAACCGCGCGGGGAGTAAGCCCGGTGAGGGTCAGTTCGCTTCCGTTGCTCTCATGGACGCTCGTTCCATTGCGGCAACAGCGGCAAACGGCGGTCTTCTCACAGCGGCAACAGAGCTTGACGTTGAGTACACAACTCCCGACTACAAGTTCGATACAACAGTATACGAAAACCGCGTATGGTTCGGCTACGATAAGCCCGATACTACAGTTGAGCTCCAGATGGGTCCCAATATCAAGGATTGGCCCAGAATGAAGGCTCTCCACGATAACCTCGTTCTCGGTGTAGCATCAGTTATCGACGACGACGTTACAACAACAGACGAGCTTATCCCCTCCGGTGAGTCCTCCTCCTACCGCTCAAACCCCTACCGTCTCTCCCGTCTCACTCTTTCCAGACGTGACCCCGAGTACGTTGGCCGTGCTGACAAGGTTGCGGCTATCGCAAAGAAGACATACGGCGAGGAGTTTGACGCCACTCTCGATATCGCAGAGGGCGAGGACAGCATGAAGGCTGCAATCGCAGCTGTTGAAGCTACAGCAGGCGCACTCGAGGGCACTACAGGCATCGGAAGCCTTGTTTGCGCAGTTCGTCCCGGCGACGGAAGCGCAAGAGAGCAGGCAGCATCCTGCCAGAGAGTTCTCGGCGGTTCTGCTAACATTGCCCGTGACTACGGTACAAAGCGCTATCTCTCCAACCTCATCAACTGGGGTATGCGCGCCCTCACCTGCCCTGAAATGACTATCGGCAAGAACGAGGGTACAGCTGACGGCGAGATCATCTGCGGTGACTGGGTAGTTATCCCCGGCATCCGTGCAGCGATCGCTGCCGGTGAGTCCGAGATCAAGGGTTACCTTGCAAAGAAGGACGGCACAGTTCATACATATAACTTCTCCCTCGGCGCACTTACAGACGACGAGAGAAAGATCATCCTCGCAGGCAGCCTTACAGGCCGCGCCGTTGAGGAAAAGAACGAGAATAAGTAATAAAAAATGGCTATGGGTTATTCCGTAGCCATTTTTCATTTAAAGATATTCGGGTTAGAAGGCAGTTATCTTATGATAATACTAAGCTGCTTTATGGATCAGCTTTTTTATGACTACTGCAGTTGACACGGATAATCTCTCGTGTTATACTAAAATCAGAGATACAACAAAATAGTTTCAAAAATGACAGACGGAGGAATCGGTGAAAACGGAATCATCATTCCATCTTCACTAATTGTTTTATTATGAAAAAATTTATCTTTTTTCACTATGCATTTTTCGGGTACGTGCAATTTATGGGCGTTTTTTTATACGGATATTTTCCCGAAATGCCTGTTTTTCCCTACTTGGCATTACTCATATCATTTGCATATCTCATCTTTGACACGTTGTTTTATTATAAAAACTATAAGAAAAACGGCAAGCACAAGCACGCAAAAGCATTATTGATATACGATTCCGTTGTTTTCGCATATACAGGCTTTGTCTATATTTTACTTTATTTAGTTCCTTTCATCCTTGATTTGTCATACTCGGATTTTCCTTCGGCACAAACCTTATTCCGCTTGATAATAGTATTTGTTCTTCAAATTACATATTTGATTTTCAGAGGCTTATGCCATAAAGAGATATTTAAAAAGAATTAACCTGCTTTCTTTGAGAAGAAAGTAGCAAAGAAACTTCAAAAAGACAAAGTAACAGAAAGGCAAAAGCCAGTAAAAGAAAAAGCAGCAAAAATGAGCTCGTTCATTTTTGCTGCCTTTTCTTTTATTTTTTGGGGGCGCTGAAAGCGCTTGATTTAAGGTAAACTTGGGTGCTCGCCCCAAGCGAGCACTGAGCGAAGACAGAACACTTTAAATTTCAGCTATCTTCATCTTCGCGGGGCACCGCTTTTTGCCTTGTTTTATTCAGCTATACCCATTTTTAAAGTTTTTTGAAGTGCAGAAACTTTTTTACAAAAAAGTTTCTGCAATCTCCTCCCGTTCCTTAGGAATTTCTTGCGAAGCCTTCAGCTGCGCCTGCTGCCTCTGCGCTTCTCTCTTCCATTACGCAGATATCACGCATGAACTTTGTGATAAGGTCGATCTGGGAGGGCTTGCTCTCGCGGAGCCATGCAGCTCTGTAATCAACGAGCCAATCCTCAACGTCTGCAAGGATAGCGTTGCCGTCCTGATAATCGGGATGATTCTTAAGACGGAGGTGTACGCGGTTCATGATCTGGATAGCGCGGCAGGAGAGGATAAGGTCAACGTATCTTGTGTCATCCTCGGAAATGCCCTTGAGAGTTGCGATAACGTCGTCGAGCTTTGCGATGTGAGCGATAGCCTTGTCCATATCGCACTCGAGCTCTGTCTTTCTGCCCTCAACTGTGTTTGCGCTGTACCAGTACATGAAGAGCATCCAGTCACATGTACGCTCGCAGCGGCCCATTGTTCTGATGATATCGATAACGTTGATCTCATCGGAATCGTAAAGGAGGGAGCTTGCAGCAGCCTCGAACTCGGGAGATGTTACGCCGTCAGCGTTCCAGCCCTTCTCAGCGCCGATAACCATACCGTAGAGGTTACAGTTCCAGGGAGCGATATGACCGAAGTCACCCCAGTTTGTGTTAAGGATACCGAGAGCGCCGTGCTTTGTACCGTAGTCAACAAGCTTTGTGATGTTGCCTTCGCAGCGGTCGATCTCCTCGATGAAGCGGTTCCAGCTGGATGTGCCGGGACACATGATCTGCTTCATGCCGGCCTTTGCAAGTGTTTCAACCTTTGTCTCATCGGGGTTCTTCTCGTATGTCCAGTTGAGCATGATTGTATCCTCGGGAATCTCGGAGAGCTTCTCGGGATGGTTAAGAGCGATGTCGCCCCACATCATAACTGTCTTGCCGCGGGACTTAACGTGGTCGATGATCTTCTTGAGGAACTTGAAGTACTCCTCGCCCTCGTCCTTGCCCTTGTTTCTGCCCTGACAGAGGTCGAATGTCTCGTCGCAGCAGATGTTGAACTTATTGGAACGGAAGAGGGGGATGAACTGGTCGATCATGGAGCCAACTACCTTGATGGACTCGTCGTTGGAAACGTCGATTGTATGGTGAGCCATCTTTTCCATCCAGTAAACCTGCCAGGGATGCCAATCCTCGTATTCGCAAAGGTGCTTCCAGCGGTCGCTCTGGAGAAGGTTGTAAAGATGTCCGAATGTTGCGAGGGAGGGAACGAGCTCGATGAAGTTATCGTAGCAGTAATCATCGAGAGCAACGATCTCGTCTGCATTGAGAACGTTCTCGGGAGTCATAATGCCATCGTACTCAACGAAGCTGAATGCATCCTCAACGTAAAGCTGAAGTGCGTTGATCTTATAATAAGCAAGCTCATCTGTGATTCTCTTGAGGCACTCGAGTGTGGGAACACGGCCGCGGGTTACGTCGTGATAGAAGCCACGCTCAACGAAGTCGGGAGCATCCTCGATATGGCAGTAAGGAAGCTTATCGCCATACTCGTGAATGATCTGACGGAGAGTCTGCATAGCGTAGTATGCGCCTGCAGCACCGTTACCGTTTACGCAGATACCGCACTCGCCGCAAATGTCGAGAGTATAGCCCTCGCCGTCGTCGCCGTGCTCGATGTGAACTGCGATGCCCTCTGCATCTGCACATGTGAGCTTAACGGACTCGCCTGTGAGCTCCTCGATCTCATTCTTGAGCTTTGTTGCAAACTTAGCAATTCTCTGATCGCTGCCGAGATTAACAGAGATCTCCTTTACGGATGCAAGAGAAAGGAAGCCTTCTTTTTCTTCAACAAGTCTGGGGGTAGGAATAATTTTCATATGTACCACTCCTATTCATATTTTTTGGAGAAAAAATCTCATTACTACTATTATATAATATCCCCCGAGCTATTTCAATAGCTCGGGGGAATTTAAGTTATGATTTTTAGTTGCCTGCGGTAACGGAAACCTCAACGATATTGTAGATAAAGTCGCCGTTATACTCTGTGGTATACTTCTTGAGGATCTTATCCATATCAGCCTTATAAGCCTCATCCTTAAGAGATGATCTTACGTCTGCGAGCCAGGAGGGCTCACCGTCCTTGAGCATATAGATAAGATATGCGCCGCCCTCAACCTCGATAACCTGGCAGTCGCCTTCCTTTCTCTCCTCGGAGAAGATCCACTCGTTTACCTTCTCTGTGAAGGTGCCCTTTGTGATATTCTCGGCTGTGTCTCCGTCGTACTTCTCGCAAAGCTCCTCGAAGCGCGCCTTTGTGCCCTTTTCCTGCCAGTTCTTATAGATGGACTGAGCCTTGGTTGCACCTGTTGTGCCCTCGCTGTCTGCGAAGGGGATGTACATAAGGTTCTTCAGGGGAAGGTCATCTCTGTAGATAACCTCATTGATGGCGCCGGGGTCCTTTGTGGGAAGGATCATGGAAACAGTTACGTTTCCTGTGCTTTCCTTCTTGGTGTGGATATCGTAGGGCTTTCTGTCCTCTTCAACCGCCCACTTGCTCACCTCATAGTTGGGATCGTAGTCTGCGCGGTAATGGATCTTTGACTTGACCTGCTCCTCGATCTTGTCTGCAAAGCGATCGTAATCGCCGATGAAGTTATTTTTTGTTATAAACGCTCTTACTGCCGCAACAAAGGTTTCCTCGTCTGTAGCAGAGGTCAAAGCCTCAACATCAGCCTCGGGTACTGTGATCTTGATATAATCGTAATGGATGAAGCTGTTGCGCTGCTCCTCATAACGGGCAGTGCACTCCGCATCTGTGAAGCTGTAGCCATTCCAGAGCTTATTATAATATCTGTTTGCAAGAGTACGAAGCTCTGTTGCTGCCTTTACCGCCTCAACAGTAACGCCCTTGCCGTATGCCGCCTCAAGATACTCCGCAGTTGAAGGATAACCTCCGTTTTTTGCGATAGCATCAAAATTTGCCATCTCTGCTTCAACGATCTTCTTATCGTCCTTGGAAAGCTTGAACTTCTCAGCCTTTGCCGCATCTGCAAGGGCGATCATTTCGCGAAGCTGGCTGTACACCTGAAGCGTGATATACTGCTGCCATGTATACTCATCGCTCTGCTTCTGGGAAGCAAGGCTCTTTGAGGGGTCAAGACCCATAGAGCCAAGGCTCTGAGCATAGGTCTCAAGGAAATATCGATAATATGCGTTGTAGAAATATGTGTACATATTCTCGGAAACGATAGTGGTCTCAGACCATACCGCAGCAGGAGAATCTACGATATCATCCTTTTTATCTTTATCCTTAGCAGTGTCCTTCTTTCCGCAAGCGCAAAGGGAAAGAACCATAACCGCGGCAAGGATCAATGCCAAAATTCTTCTGATCTTCATAAACATTCCTTTCAAAAAAGCACGGGGCTCAGCAATGCATGAGCCCCGTTTGAATCTTTATCAGCCGGCTACCTTGATGTCGGAAACAAGGCCAAGTCCCTTATTTACAACCATAACAGTGTATTCCTTAGCAAGAGCAGCGTAGTCCTCATCATACTTGTCGCTGATGAGAGCGTTGTCTGCCTGCTTCTGCCACTTGATACCGTTGTCGCCAACGTAGTATACGAGATAGTAGCCTGTGCCCTCAACCTCGATGATCTCAACGTCGCCTGCTTTTCTTGCGCTGTCGTAGAGCCACTTGTCAGCATTTTCGCCGATAGCACCCTTATCTGCGCCTTCTACAAGGCCGCCAGCGTAAGATGTGTTTGCAAACTTGTCTGCGATAGCAGCGAAGTTGTCCTCTGTTGCCTTATCCTTGTACTCTGCAAGAGTCTTCTCAGCTGCAGCCTTTGCATCCTTCATGCTGTTCTTGTAGGAAGAGCTGAGGAAGGGGATGTAGCGGAAGTCCTTGAGCTTGTATGTGTCGCGGTAGAAGCAATCGTCCTCGAGGTCTGTGCCCTCAGCGGGAACGATAAATGCTACTGTGAAGGAAAGACCGTCCTTGTCCTTGATTACCTTAGCTGTGTTTGCTACAGTCTTAGCATCAAAGAGCCACTTGTTGAGGTCAGACTCGGAGGAGTTTGTAGCGCCCTCAGTGTAGCAGTCTGCAACGATCTCAGCGATATCAACCTTGTCCTTCTTGAGGTCCTCTGCAGTCTTATCCTTGTAGAGGTCTGTCTTGAGATAGTTCTCAACGTATGCCTTGAAGTCATCAGCGCTTGTAACTGCGGAAAGCTCTGTAGCATATGTCTCAAGACGAGCAGCGATAGCCTTCTTGTCCTCGTCCTTAGCATCCTTGTCAAGCTTGTAGTCAGCTACAGCGAACTTGTAGGAATAGTAGTTAACCTTGTTGAAGGTATCCTTGTTATCCTCGTAGTACTTTGTCCAGTCAGCTTCCTTGAACTCATAAGAGCCGGTGAGGTGCTCAGAGTAGTGAGAAGCGATCTCGGAGAGCTCGTAGCACTCCTTGAATACTGCACGGTTAACGCCCTTGCCGTATGTAGCCTCGAGGTAGTAGTCGAGAGTTACACCGTAGAGCTTTGCCATTGTCTCAAGCTCTGTGAGAGTTGCATCTGCGGAATGCTCGTCATTCTCATCGATCTTGAAGGACTTGTCAGCCTTTGCAGCCTCACAGAGAACGAGGAGCTGACGAACGTTGGACTTCGCCATGTCAAGATAGAAATCATACCATGTGCCACCGCCGGGGTAAGCCTGAGAGGAAAGATTCTTCTTTGTGTCAAGACCGAGAGAAGCGTATGTGGAGGAAGTGCTCTGATAGAGAGTATTGAAGTAATAGCTCATCATAGCAGAGGAAACCTCATAGTTGTCGCTCTTCATAGCGATCTGATTTCTCTGTACGAGACCGCTGTCGATAACGTTGTAAACAGCAACAAGGCCAACAACGATAGCGAGAACGAGAACAGCAGCGATGATGCCGACTACCTTCTTTGCGCCGCCGCCCTTCTTTACGTTAGTGATTCTTTTGCTCATTTTGAAATGAACCGCCTTTCATTATTTAAAACAGTTAAACGTCTGTTAAAACGCGTATGTATCATTATATCATATACTTTTTTGTTTTTCCACAAAAACTTAAGATTTAATGTAAAAAATAAATGAATATTTTTGGATAAATAGCCAAAAAAACAATGAAATTTGCTCAAAAGAGCTTCTTGACACAAAAAACGGACGGGACGATTATAAAAACCTCTCTTTTTTCATCAGTATATCATACGTTATTTTTGCCCAAGACAATCGGTACCTGACCTTGATTTTGCTTTTAAAACAAATTGTTTTCCCTGAAAATACCATAAAAGAGGGCTGTTTTGTGTAAAATATTTAAAAATTCCAAAAGTTTTTTTGCAATATTACTTGACAAACCCATTTTCCTGTGTTATTATATTAAAGCTCAAATGAGTGTGCGCCCTTAGCTCAGCGGATAGAGTGCCCGGCTACGAACCGGTAGGTCGCAGGTTCGAATCCTGCAGGGCGCGCCATAAAAAACCACTTCTTCGGAAGTGGTTTTTGTTTTTGTGCGACCTCTGACCGCAGGATTCGAAAGGACGGTCGCATGCCGTAGGCGCAAATAATTAATTTTTAGTTAAATAATAAAGAAAAACAAAATGGCTACGGGCAAAACCCATAGCCATTTTTTTGTAAAGTTTTTTGGAGTGCAGAACCTTTTTTTCAAAAAAGGTTTTGCAATTTGCAACTCAATCCTCAAAGCTCTCCTGCTCTTCGTAGAGCTCCAGGAGGCGCTCCTCGAGGGCGTTTTTGCGCTCGTCAAGCTCGGCGGCGCGGATATAGTCCGATGCTGCCTCGCCGAAAAGCTCTTCTGTGATGTCCTCGATCTCTTTTTCGATCTTTGCGATCTCCGATTCTACCTTGCGCTGTCGGGCTGCGATCTTTCTTCTGTCTGCGTTATTCGCCTTGCGCTTCAGATATTCATCCTTACCTGCAGAGGATTTCTCCGCCTCGGTTTTTGCCGCTTCGATTGCTCTCGCTTCCCTCTTTGCCACGTATTCCTCGTAGCCGCCGCGCCAGTCGTGCATGGGATTTCCCATTTCGATGACTCTTGTGGCAAGGCGCTTGATGAAATATCGGTCGTGGCTGACAGCGATGACCGTACCGTCAAATTCGGCGATGGCGTTCTCCAAAACCTCTCTTGAGGGAATATCAAGATGGTTTGTGGGCTCGTCGAGAATGAGGAAGTTTGTTTTTGAGAGAATAAGCTTTGCGAGGGTCAGTCTTGCCCTCTCGCCACCTGAAAGAACGGCTACCTTCTTCTCAATATCGTCCCCGCGGAACATAAAGGAAGCAAGAACGCTTCTCAGCTGTGTCTGTGTGATCGTGGGGTATGCATCCCAGATCTCGTCGAGAACTGTTTTGTCATCGTCAAGATTCTGGTTTTCCTGATCGTAGTATGCTACCTGAACGTTGTAGCCGAAGTCAAACTTTCCCGCAAGAGGGATAAGCTTCCCGAGAAGGATCTTCAGAAGTGTTGATTTTCCGCAGCCGTTGGGGCCTGCGATGAACACCTTTTCCCTTTTTTTCACGTCAAAGGAAAGATTTTCAAAAAGTGTCTTCTCTCCAAAGCCCATTTTCAGATTTTTCACTGCGAGAACGTCGTTTCCCGATTCTCCCGACTCGTCAAAGCTGAAATTGATAGCTCTCGGCGCGTCCTTCGGCTTGTCCACCTTCTCCATTCTGGCAATGGCCTTCTCGCGGCTCTCTGCCGCTATGATGTTTCGCTCGCGGTTCCATCGGCGCTGCTGCTCGATGTATGCCTCAAGACGGGCGATCTCCTTTTGCTGAAGCTCGTATTTCTTCGCCTCTGCCGCTCTTTTCTCCTTCTTGCGCTGAACGTACTCGGTGTAGGAGCAGCGGTAAAGGTCTGCCTCGTGGTTTTCAATATCGAGAGTCTTGTTCGTTACTCTGTCAAGGAAATATCTGTCGTGGCTGACTACGAGAAGAGTCTTTTTATACTGAGAAAGATACTCCTCAAGCCATACCATGGTATCTGTATCAAGATGGTTTGTAGGCTCGTCCAGAATAAGGATGTCCGGCTCTGCAAAAAGCAGGCGGGCAAGGGCAAGACGGGTGCGCTGACCTCCCGAAAGGGCGGTCACAGGGAGGGAATGAGCCTCCTCAGAAAATCCGAGGCGGGAAAGAATGCTCTTGCATCTTGACTTATAATGAAGTCCGCCGCCGTCTATATATCTTGTATTAACTCGCTCAAGCTCGGAATAGAGCCTTACAGCCTCATCGCCAACTGCTGTCTGTAAAAGATTCTCTATCTCGGCAATTCGCGCTTCATCGCGGCAAAGACCCGGATACGCGCCGTACATTCTTGAAAGAACAGTCTCGTTGTCCACGTTTCCGTCGTCAAAGGCATCATTCTGCTCCATCATGCCGACGGTCTTTTCCTTTGCAATATGTATCTCGCCGGAATCGGGAGTGATCTTTCCCGAAATGATGCGAAGAAGGGTGGATTTTCCGCTTCCGTTGACACCGACGATGCCGAGGCGGTCTCCCTCCTCAATGGCGAAGGTGACGCCTGTGAGTATTTCTTTTAGTCCTATGGTATAGGTGATACCGCTAACTGAAAGTGAGATCATTTTAACTCCGTTTATAATTACTGCCTGCCCTTCGGGCAGGCAGCTCTATTATTCTTCAATTACTTCTACTGTTGCTTCTTCAATAGCTTCCTCAGCCTCGGGCTTATCCGCTGTAGTTTCAATTTTCGTGAAGCTTGCAAAGCGGGCGCAGGCGTAGAGGAAAAGGCCGATCTTTACAAAGCTGTCAACCCCTGTAAATGCCGCGCAGGGCGCGCCTGTCAAAGTGACCGCAAGAGCGCTTACCGCACCCGCACCGCCGATTGCAACGGCGCAGCAAAGTGCGAAAATATATCTGGAATAAAGCTTACCCTTACCGAGGGAAAGTCCTGTTTCTGCATAGAATACAAGCATAAAGGAAAGATAGGTGAGCTGGCATACAAACTTCGCAGGGCTGTTTACCGCAACCGCCTGGTCAAAATAAAGATACAGAACGCAGATAGCGCAGTACATAACGGGGGCGAAGGAAAGAAGGGATACCATGGGAGGGACTGCCACACCCTTCTTTACTAAAGCGTTTACAACAAGGCTTGCAGCCGCAAGAATGGCTGCGATAGTATAGGAAATCTCTCGCGCACCGAATGAGAACATAGCCTCGTTCAGCTTAGCAGAAATATCGTAAAACACGGAGAAAAGAATAAGCGCTGCCACAATAAAGGAAACGATCTTTGTGAAAATTCCGGTGTGAATAGCCTTGTCACAAGCCTCTGACTTTCTGAAAAGAACCCATCCGAGAATGCCGAATATAGGGCCTGCCACCATGCAAACGTAAGCAGTGGGAGCATAAACGGAATCAGTATTGAAATGACCCATAGCATCGTTGTACTCGCCGAGTACGCCAAGATAAAGGCATACAGCACCGAAAAGTCCGAGAATAAGCGACGCCGCAAAAAGACAATATATCTGAATTTTCTTGTTTCTTTCCATGTTAAAAACCGTACCTTGTCATAGATAAATTTATTGTATCACAATTATCCTGCTATGGCAATAATTTGGAAGAAATTTTACAATGTCGCAGTTTGTATTTTCAAATTCAGGTTTATCGGGGAATTATGCAAAGGACTTTTTTGTAAAAAAGTCCTCTATCTTCCTAAAACATAGTCGATTAGCTTCGCCTCGATACACTCGGCTCACTACTCTCCTTGTTTTAGTTACGTCGTTGAAAAAACGATACTTAATCGTTTTTTCTTCCTCCTCACTCCCAAAAAACTTCAAAAAGGGATTAATATAATTTGGTTTATCGAGAAGGGATGTTACTTCTTTCAATAAAAGCCCGTTAGGGCTTTAAATGATAACTTGAAGAGAATAAAGTTCTCTTCAAGTTATCCTTTTATAAAGTTTTTTGCGGAGCTTTTTTTCAAAAAAGCGACCGTATCCCCTCCCCGATAAACCCGAATTTATATGTATCCTTTTTGAGTTTTTTTGAAGGTGCGGAAACTTTTTTTG
>JAZUAR010000153.1:0-6288 GCA_045638055.1 Candidatus Avispirillum sp. | reverse complement strand
CAGCGAATCGTTGCGTCTGTAACGGGTCGATCGTAGGAATGGAACATTCCTACCAGCATCGACCCCTACGAATGGTCAGGTTCGTCTTTCCGATAAATACGAATTTGAATATAAAAATGAAGCCTTCCGACAAAAAGGAGGAAGGCTTCCGCACTTCTTCACTATTACTTATTACCTATTACCTGCAATAAAAAAACGGATGCAAAAGCAGCCGTTAATTTTTTATTACAATTACGCCTTGCCAACGGAACCGAAGAGCTCCATCTTTTCCTTAACTGTAGCCTTGATAGCTGCAGAGCCGGGAGCGAGAAGCTTTCTGGGGTCGAAGCCCTTGCCCTGAAGATCCTTGCCTGCCTCGATGTACTCACGTACAGCTGCAGAGAATGCGATCTGGCACTCTGTGTTAACGTTGATCTTAGCAACGCCGAGGGAGATAGCCTTCTGGATCATGTCAGCGGGGATACCTGTACCGCCGTGGAGAACGAGAGGCATATCGCCTGTCTTCTGCTGGATAGCATCGAGAGTCTCGAAGGAGAGACCAGCCCAGTTCTCAGGGTACTTACCGTGGATGTTACCGATACCAGCTGCGAGCATGGATACGCCGAGATCAGCGATCATCTTGCACTCGTCGGGATCAGCGCACTCGCCCATACCAACAACGCCGTCCTCTTCGCCGCCGATGGAACCAACCTCAGCCTCGATGGAGAGACCCTTCTCCTCGCAAACTGCGATGAGCTCCTGAGTCTTAGCAACGTTCTCCTCGATAGCGTAGTGAGAGCCGTCGAACATGATGGAAGGGGAGCCTGCTTCGATACACTTGTAGCAGTCCTCGTATGTGCCGTGGTCGAGGTGGAGAGCAACGGGAACTGTGATGCCCATGCTTTCAACCATAGCGTCTACCATAGCAGCAACAGTCTTGAAGCCGCACATATACTTACCTGCGCCTGCGGAAACACCGAGGATTACAGGGCTCTTGAGCTCCTCAGCTGTCTCAAGAACAGCCTTTGTCCACTCAAGGTTGTTGATGTTGAACTGACCAACAGCGTACTTGCCGGCCTTAGCCTTAACAAGCATTTCTTTTGCATTAACTAACATTATTAAATCTCCTTTTTTTAGTGAGAATTTCAATCAATTCATTATACCCCGATTGCTATCAAAAAATCAAGTATTTTGCAAGATATTTTTCACATATGTTTTATTATTGTATAAAAAATGTATATTAAGGTGATTTGAGATTGACATTATACTGTAAGTGGTAGTATAATTAATATATTAAATATGAAGTAAAGGAACGGTATAAAAATGAGAAGAACGAAGATCGTATGTACCATCGGCCCTGCCAGCAATAATGAGGAAACCATGCAGAAGATGATCGAGGCAGGTCTTAACGTTGCCCGTCTCAATTTCTCCCACGGTACCCACGAGGAGCATAAGAAAACTATCGAAATGTTCCGTAAGGTGCGCGATAAGATGGAGGTTTCCGCGGCTGTTATGCTTGACACCAAGGGCCCCGAGATCAGACTCCGCCTTTTTGAAAACGGCGGCGTTACTCTCAAGGAAGGCGATATCTTCACCCTCACAACAGATGAGATCATGGGTAACGAGGAGAGAGTTGCTATTTCCTATAAGGATCTCCCCCGCCAGCTTCGTGCGGGAGTTCGTCTCCTTCTTGACGACGGTAAGATCTCCATGATCGTTAAGGAGACAACAGAGAAGGACGTTATCTGTACTGTTGAAAACGGCGGCGTTCTCAAGAACCGCAAGTCTATCAACATTCCCAACTTCCCCCTCGATATGCCTTACCTCAGCGATTCTGACCGCGCAGATATTCTTTTCGGTATTGAAAACGACGTTGACTATATCGCGGCCTCCTTCGTAAGAAGCAAGGCAGACGTGGTAGCTCTCCGTAAATTCCTCGACTATAACGGCGGACATACTATCAAGATCATCGCAAAGATCGAGAATATGCAGGGCGTCAGCGACTTCGATAATATCCTTTCCGTTTCCGACGGTATCATGGTAGCCCGCGGCGATATGGGTGTTGAGATCGACTTCGAAAAGCTCCCCGGCCTCCAGAAGAGATTTATCCGCCAGTGCTATCAGGCAGGTAAGATCGTAATTACTGCAACTCAGATGCTTGAGTCCATGATCTCAAGCCGCACACCTACCCGTGCGGAGATAAGTGACGTTGCGAACGCAGTATTCGACGGTACAAGCGCTATCATGCTTTCCGGTGAGACTGCAGTTGGTATCGATCCTCCCAACGTAGTAAAGGTAATGGGTAAGATCGCCCGTCAGGCAGAGAGCGATGCTATCAGCCTCGATGCTTATGCTAAGTACCGCTACGAGGTTGATAATGCAGATACAACAAACGCTATCTGTGACGCGGCTTGTACAACCGCTGAGGACCTTAAGGCTAAGGCTATCATCGCCGTAACAAAGTCCGGCTATACAGCCCGCCTTGTTTCCAAGTTCCGTCCCAACCAGCTTATTATTGCAACAAGCCCCGATAAAAAGGTATTCCATCAGCTTTCCATGTCATGGGGCGTAATCCCCGTTCTTGCTCTTGAGCAGGTAGACACAGAAAAGCTCTTCCGCCACGCTATCGACTGTGCAAAGCAGATCGATGCGGTAGTTCCCGGCGATACAGTTGTTATCACAGGAGGAATTCCTCTTTCCATTAACGGTACAACAAACACCCTTAAGGTTGAAACAGTTGGATAAAACAGAAAACGCCTTGCGAAAGGTAGGTTGGCATAAAGATATCTCATATCAAATAAATAATATAATATTTCCGCCTAGAGCGACCAAACGGTTACTCTAGGCGTTGCTTTTTATAAGTTGTGGATATTACATTACTTCAACTGTTTCAATTCCTAAGGTATCGAGATGCTTAACAAGCATTGCTTTAACTATCGTACACAAGGTAATCCACGAAGATTTCTTGTCTGCGTCTGTTTCGCTGATAATATGATTATCGTGGTAGAACTTTGAAAATGCTACTGCAATCTGATAGGCATTTTCGCAGAGGATGTTAGGAGATTTTTCGTTGTATGCTCCCAAGAACGCATTTCCGCTGAGAGCGAGTTTCAAAAGCAAATCCCTCTCTCCTTCAGAATAAACACCGTTTAACTTTACGTTACATTTATCTTGATTTTTTCTCATAATAGAGTTGATTCTTGCAACAACGTAAAGCAAATACACACCTGTCTTCCCTTCGGAAGCCATAAATTTATCTATATCAAAAATGCAATCTTTTGAATAATGGTTTATAAGATCACCGAACTTGATTGCAGCAATACCGATTTTTTCTGCAGTTTCTTTCTTCACGGATTCCTCAACGTTATCGGAGCGTCTTAATTTTTCATATGCGGATTTTACCACGGTATCAAGCAAATCAGATAATTGCATAACTCCGCCGTCACGGGTTTTGAAAGGCTTACCGTCTTTTCCGTTCACAGTTCCGAAGCACAAATGAGTGAGTTCGGTTGTGCTCGGAATCAGCTCGGCTTTTTGAGCAGTACGGAACACTTGCGTGAAGTGCAGGTTTTGTCTGAAATCAACCACATACCATATCTTATCGGGAGCAAAATCCTTTTGCCTCTGTAAGACGGTAGCAATATCCGTAGTCGCATATCCTTCCGAACCGTTGGATTTTATAACGATAGTAGGTGGCATGGGTTGTTTATCATCCTCTTTAGCGACCTCAACGACCTGCGCTCCCTCGCTCTCAACAAGAATATTCTTGGCCTTTAATATTTCAATCAGCTCGGAGACATATTTGCTTGAGTTACTCTCTCCGTACCAATAATCAAAGGTAGCTCCAAGGCGCGTAAAGGTTTTCTTAATATCTGCGATAGAAAGAGCTGTCATTGTTTTCCAGGTTGCTTTATAAGCAGGATCGCCATTTTGCAATTTTGCAGTAATATCTCTTGCCTTTTCAAGAAATACAGAATTCTCTTTGCTTTTTTTGCTTGCATACGGGTATATCTCATTCAAAAGATCTGTTGTCAAGATAGGCAGATCATTCCCATATCTTTCTTCAAGTTCCGCGAGAACCAAGCCCATCGGCAATCCCCAATCACCCAAATGCACGTCGCCAATAGCTTTTCTGCCTGTTGCGGTTATGATACGTTTGAGAGCTTCGCCTATGATTGCGGAACGCAGGTGCCCTACATGAAGTGGCTTTGCAACATTCGGATTTCCATAATCAAGTACAATGGTTTCCTCTTTCTCTGCTTGGGGAACACCCATATATTTATCAGAATATACTTCCTGTACGTATTTCATCAAAAACTCATCTTTAAGAGAAATGTTAATGAATCCCGGAGCAACTACTTCCAAGGAACCAATCATTTCATTTTCAGGAATGTGAGCTGTAACTTCTTTTGCAATCAACAAAGGTGATTTTCTGTATTGCTTTGCTCCCGACAATGCTCCGTTGCATTGAAACTGACATAGATCAAGTCTGTTTGACACAACAACTTGCCCAAAAGCTTCATCATATCCGCATTCAGAAAATGCGGTCATAAAAACATTCGATAATAATTCTGTTACTAATTTCATTTTAATAAACCTCCAAATAAGTAATAAAAAACACTGTATAGCTGTGATGCCATACAGTGTTTGAATCTTTATCTCAACTCACTTTCCAAAGGCACACAGCAGAACAAAGCCTGTACCCCAAAGTGATACAAGCCTCATCGTCGACGTCGAATGGAAAGAGAGATAAATTGATTCATTTTTATGCTCCTCGAAAGTTATTGGTTGTCATTGTATCACAAAACTGTACTGTTGTCAATTGCTTTTCAGAAAGTTCTACCAATCGTCATTTTCAGAAAGTTCGACCAATTGTCAAAAAAGTTGAATCAATCATCCTTCACTATAATCGACCCCCTCATTCGACAAAACTCTTTTTATATAGCCACTTAAAGATGACAGGCTTTCAAAGTCCTCTTTCCTGTCCTTTGTGTAGTGGCAAATCAGAATGTATCTCCTATGGCTTTATTTATCTTAATTTATACCATAATTTCAGTCATTTGTAAAATTCATTCATCATAGTACAAAACAAAAAGTGCCGCTTAGAGAGCAATCACAGTTATTCTCTGCGTTGTCTTTATGATATTTGGTTTAATGTGTAGAACAGAAGAACCAGCATCGCCTTTAGCTGTACGCCAATATTAGCAATTGGGCGTAGCCTAAACCCACTACTCCAAAGATATCATCTTGCACTGAAACATCCTTATGAGAAGTAGCATAAAGCAAGGCGTTTTCTTTATGCTTTTTTCTTTATAAGATCAGGGACCTGTGTCAGCATGATGGCAAAGAACATAAGAGCGCATCCGATCCATTCACGGGCGGTGGGGAGCTGAACGCTTCCTACGAACGCTGTGAAAACAATGGTTCCGAGAACTGCAAAGAGAGATTCAAGGCTCATAAGAATGGAGGCTACTGTCGGATCTGTTCTTTGCTGTCCGAGGATCTGAAGGGTGTATGCAACTCCGCTTGAAAGGATGCCCGCATATGCCACGGAGATCCATCCGTCCATGATGGCACCGAGAGAGGGGGACTCGAAAATAAACATTGCAATTCCCGAGATCACCGCGCTTGTGAAGAACTGGATGCAGGAGATTCGGATGCCGTCAAGGGGTGAGGCAAGGGTATCGATAACGGTGATGTGGAGTGCAAATACCACGGCGCAAAGGAGAGTAACGATGTCGCAGGGAAGAATGGTAAAGTCTCCCTGAATACAAAGAAAATAAAGTCCGAGAACTGCAATTCCAACGCTTGCCCACACGATGGGGTGAGCCTTTTTCTTGAGAAACAGCCCGTAAACGGGAACGAGGACTATGTAGAGTGCTGTAATAAATCCTGCCTTGTCGCTTGTTGTGCCGAGGGCGATGCCGTACTGCTGAAGAAGGGCGGCAACAGTGAGGACAACACCGCAGATAATACCGACTGTAAGTGTTTTCTTTTTTGTATTTTTATCGGGGGCTATGTAGGTGCCCTTTCTTTTCTTGAGCGTGTCATTTGCAAGAATGATGGGGATAAGGAAAAGACCGCCGAGTACGCTTCGCGCCGCCTGATATGTGAGGGGACCCATATGATCCATGCCCTCGCTCTGAGCAACGAAGGTAGTACCCCAAAGAAGCGCCGCAAAGAGCAGCATAAAATTTCCGATCAGCTTTTGTGATTTCATATTTTTCCTTTTGAGTGATAGGTATACAAAGAATGAGGGATTACGTTATTGGCTTCCCCTTGAGGGGAGGCTCCGCCGAAGGCGGTGGT
>JAZUAR010000152.1:0-6993 GCA_045638055.1 Candidatus Avispirillum sp. | reverse complement strand
TAAATTCGGGTTTATCGGTTTGTTGCCTTCCCCTTGTGGGGAAGGGGGACCACGGTAGTGGTGGATGAGGTGTAGGCAACGAATGTTGCCGTTGCTCTGCGAAGTAATGAAAATCTCTTTCCTTCTCAAGACCTACGCCGCTTCTCATAGGCACGCCGCTTCTCATAGGCACGCCGCTTCGCGGCTACACCTCACCACCGCCTTCGGCGGAGCCTCCCCTCAAGGGGAAGCCTTGTAAAGAGACACCCTCAGCTATTCGACAAACCCGAATTTGACGGCAAAATATCATATAATTCAAAAAGACTGTTGCAAACAATGCAACAGTCTTTTCTTATTCTTCATCATTCAATTCTATCTTGCCATGCTCTTTTTCGTATTCGGCAACGCAGGTCCTGATCATATGCAAAAGCTTTCCGTTCGCCGACCTACCGTCATATTCGCATACATAGCGGAATTTGCGAAGAAGCTCATCCTCTATCCTAAGTCCAAAATGTCGTTCCTTTTTCATCCAGAGCTCCTTTCTTGCCGAACCAAACTTATTTCAAATCTATTATAGACTTTTTATAACTCCATATGTATAATTGGAGTTACTATGGAGTTATTATAACTCTGTTAAATTTGGAGGAAGAATGAAAACTGCAGTTATCGGCTCGAGAAGTATTATTATATCCAAAGAGGAGCTCCAAAAATATATTCCAAAAAATACAACAGAAATAGTTTCGGGCGGTGCAAAAGGGGTTGATACAACAGCAAAAGAATTTGCCATTGCCAATAATCTGAAAATGCAAGAATTTTTGCCCGACTACAAAAAATATAAAAAAGCGGCTCCCTTGAAAAGAAATTTGCAGATAATAGAATATGCCGACTGCGTTATCGCCTTGTGGAACGGCAAATCAAAAGGAACTCAATTTGTTATAAACAAATGCCACGAATTAAATAAACCCATTACCATTTACATATTCGAATTATAATGCAAAATTTTCACACACTCATTTTGCAAAAAAATATTGAAAGACCGAGAAAAAAGTTATATAATATATAGTTGGATAAATTATATTATGAAAGAAGGCAATAAAAATGGTTAGAGAAGACCTCAGAAACGTTGCTATTATCGCTCACGTTGACCACGGAAAGACAACTATCGTTGACCAGATCCTCAAGCAGTGCGGCGAATACCACGAAAACCAGGTGGTGCAGGACAGAGTTATGGACTCCGGCGACCTCGAAAAGGAGCGCGGAATCACTATCCTTGCAAAGAACACCTCCGTTGTTTATAAGGACGTTAAAGTAAATATCATAGATACTCCCGGACACGCAGACTTCGGCGGCGAGGTTGAGCGTATCCTCAAGATGGTAAACGGCGTTATCCTTCTCGTTGACGCTGCAGAGGGCCCCATGCCCCAGACACGCTTCGTTCTCGGACGCGCTATGGAGCTTGGCCACCGCGTTATCGTTGTTGTCAACAAGGTTGACCGCCCCGACCAGAGAGTTCTCGAGGTTATTGATGAGGTTCTCGAGCTTCTTATCGACCTCGGTGCTACCGACGAGCAGCTTGACTCTCCCATGCTCTTCTGCTCAGGCCGTGCAGGTACTGCAAGCGTTGACCCCGAGGTGCCCGGCGAAAACCTCACACCTCTTATGGACTGCATCCTCGACTACATCCCCTGCCCCGAGGGCGACCCCGAGGCTCCCCTCCAGATGCTCGTTTCCTCTATCGACTACAACGAGTACGTTGGCCGTATCGGTATCGGCCGTATCGAGCGCGGTACTATGAAGGTTAACGGCGAGGCTGTTATCGTAAACTACCATAACCCCGACGCCGCTCCCAAGAAGACAAAGATCGTTTCTCTCTATCAGTACGACGGTCTTTCAAAGCAGACTGTAGAAACAGCTACCGTTGGCGACATCGTTTGCTTCTCCGGCGCTGAGTCTATCACTATCGGTGATACGATCACAGCTCCCTCTACACCCGAGGCACTTGAGTTCGTTAAGGTTAGCGAGCCTACCCTTGAAATGACTTTCTCCGTTAACGACTCTCCCTTTGCAGGAAGAGAAGGTAAGTTCGTTACCTCCCGTCAGATCAGAGAGCGCCTTTACAAGGAAACTCTCAAGGATGTTTCCCTTCGTGTTTCCGACGGTGAAACAACAGACTCCTTCAAGGTTGCAGGACGCGGTGAGATGCATCTTTCCATCCTCATCGAAACAATGCGCCGCGAGGGCTTTGAGATCGTTTGCTCCACTCCTCACGTGCTTTACAAGGAGATCGACGGCGAAAAGTGCGAGCCTATGGAGCGCGTTACCGTCGAGGTTCCCGAGGAATACGTTGGTACAGTTATCGAAAAGCTCGGCAGCCGTAAGGGTGAGCTTCTCGAGATGAACCTCCGCGGAAACCGTATGAAGATTGAGTACTCCATCCCTGCCCGCGGACTCTTCGGATACAGAAGCGAGTTCCTCACAGACACTCGCGGCGAGGGTATCATGGCAAGCGTGTTTGATGGCTACCAGCCCTTCAAGGGAGAGATCACAACACGCTATACAGGAAGCCTTATCGCAAGCGAAACAGGCGAATCCACATCCTACGGTCTTTACAACTGTCAGGACCGCGGCCAGATGTTCATCGGTGTTCAGACTCCCGTTTACGAGGGTATGATCGTTGGTGAGTGCCCCAAGAATATCGATATCGCTCTCAACGTTTGTAAGAAAAAGCACCTCACATCCATCCGTTCCTCCGGTGCAGATGAAGCGCTCCGTCTCGTTCCCCCCAAGGTTATGAGCCTTGAGCAGGCAATCGAGTTCATCGGCGAGGACGAGCTTATCGAGGTTACTCCCAAGACACTCCGTCTCAGAAAGAAGATCCTCAACACAGAGCTCCGCCTCAAGGAAGAAGCAAAGAGAAGAAAGCAGTAATATAAAAGGGCTATTGCAATCGCAATAGCCCTTTTTGATATCAAGTTATGATTTTATCGGGGAGGGGACGGTGGCGTTTTTGAAAAAAAGCTCCGCAAAAAACTTTATAAAAGGATATATTGAAGAGAGATTTCGCTCTCTCCAATATATCCTTTAAAGCCCCACGGGGCTTTTCTTCAAAGAAGTAACAGCCCTTCTCGATAAACCAAATTATATTAATCCCTTTTTGAAGTTTTTTGGAGTGAGGAGGAAGAAAAAACGATTGAGTATCGTTTTTTCGACGAAGTAACTAAAACAAGGAGTATGCCAATCCGAGTGTACCGAGGCGTTTTTAAAGCTTAGTCTTTTCTTAGGCCTTTGCTTTTGCAAAGGCTGAGCGGGCAAGATAACTCTCGACAATCGTTTCTCTTTATGCCCGCGGATCGACTATGTTTTAGGAAGATAGAGGACTCTTTTACAAAAAAGTCCTTTGCAAGGATAAAAATAGCTGTTGCAAAAAATTGCAACAGCTATCAGTATTACATTCCGAAGAACTTGTCGAGCTTAGGCTGGAGAACCTGGCGCATAAGCTCATAGCCTGCGTGGTTGGGGTGGATACCCTCGCGGGAGATACCCTCGCGCATTGTCATTCCGTCCTCATCGGTGAGGTTAGAGAAGTAGTCGATATACTCTGTGTTGTACTTCTCAGCGAGAGCCTTGAGCTCGCCGTTTACTCTTGCGATGAAGGGGTTACGGATAGCAAAGTTGCCAACCCACTTGCTGTGAGGAAGGATGGAGCATACCCAGAGGGGAATGCCTGCAGCCTTTGCCTTTTCGAGAATGCTTGTATAAGCTGTGAGGATGGTTTCGATAACCTTAACCTTCTCCTCTTCCATATAATCGCCTGTTTCGGGATCGATCTTATCCTCAAGAACCCAGAGGTTGTTGCAGCCTACGCAAAGGATGCAAAGGCGGGGCTTGAGCTGAACTACGTCTGCTTCGAAGCGGAAATCGATGAACTGAGTTTCGTCTCCGCCGATACCGCGGTTGATAACAAAGCCGTACTTATTATAGAACTGGCAATGCTCCATAAAATGAGTGATAGAGTCACCGATAAAGTCGATGGCAACCTCTGTGCCCTCGGTGAAGAAGATCTGCTCATTCATAATATCAAACTCGCAGCGGCGAGCATCGCAAGCAGCGTTATTGCCAAGATCGCCGGGACAGATAAGCTTCTTTTCGTTTTCCATTGGTTTATTCTCCGATCTTTAGATTTACATTTTCATTCTACCACACTTTTTTCAAATATTCAAGTTAATATGGATTTTTCGGGCGCCATATGATAAAATGATAAAAAACAAAAGGAGGCGGCATATGAATATCACCATCGATAAAGAATCTTCCCGCTTATATATTGCCGCCGAAGAGGTGGCTCGCTTTGCAAGAACGAAAAAAAGTGCCCCTCTCAGAATCCCCTTCTGCGAAAGGGAGGGCGACTACAGCGACGATGCAGACATTCGCCGAGAGCTTTCCTTCACCTATACAAAAGGGAATATATCCTTCACCGTAACGGGCCTTTGCGACCTTGTCTGGCAGGCGGGCGGACGGTGGACTATTGAAAAGATCAAAGAAAAGGCAAGAATGACGCAAAAGACCTCCCCCGCATCAGACTCTCAGTTTTTAGCGGAAAGTGTGCTCTGCGCTCATATGCTTGCCATTGAGAAAGGGCTTTCGGGAGTTAATATCCGAATGACCTTTATGAAAAGCAATTCCTCCTCGATGCGCACCTTTGAGTGCTATATGGAGGCATCCTTCCTTGCAAAAATGTCCGATGCTCTTATCGAGCGAGCAATTCCCTTTATTGAAATCGAGGCTGCACGGCAGTCCTCCACTATCCCCACTCTCGCTACTCTTGCCTTTCCCTATAAGGACCTTAGAGAAGCGCAGAGAAACTTTATTGCCGATGCATACAGAACGATAAAGGCGGGAAAACGCCTTATAGTTTCCGCGCCTACGGGAATCGGAAAGACAGTTTCTGCACTCTACCCTGCCCTCCGTGCCTTGGGAAACGGTGATATAGACAAAATATTTTATCTTACGGCAAAGACTGTGACAGGTAACGCCGCCGCAGATGCCATACAGAAAATGAGCGCCGAGGCAAAGTACTTGAGAGCCGTTTTCGTTATGGCAAAGGAGCGAGTTTGCCCCATGGCGGGAGCAAAAAGAGTGGCGGGACTTTCCCGATGCGTTTTTTGCCCTCTTATGGGAGAGGTGCAAAAGGCGGCATACGAGGAAAGACGTGACAGCGCTCTTCTTGAGCTGCTTTCGGGCAGAGCAGTCATCGATTCATCGATTATCCAATCTGTTGCAAAAAGGCATAACGTCTGCCCCTACGAGCTTTCCCTTGACGTGAGCGAATACTGCGAGGTCGTTATCTGCGACTACAACTACGTTTTTGATCCCAATATAAGATTTAAAAGATATTTTGAGGGTACTAAAAGAGGGCGGTATGCTTTCCTTGTGGACGAGGCACACAACCTGCCCGACCGAGCAAGGGAAATGTACTCCGCAACCTTAATTGCAAACACCTTTTTAAAGCTTTATAAAACCGACTCCCCCGTTATCACGAAAAACACAGCTCTTTTTGACAGCATTTCAGCCGTTTGCGCAAAGATTCGGGAGGTCATGAGCCTTTGCAAGAGCGAGGAGCATCTTGACTCCTCGGGCGAGAGCATCGGCTATCACCTTTCAAGCCGAATGATACCGGGGCTTCCCGAAGCCCTCACTCAGTTTGCAAGGGCGGCTTCTCAGGCTTCGCAAAAGGACGAGGAAGCAGCGCCTCTTCTTGAGGATGCGCTGGATACGGCGGCGGAATTTGTCCGCGCGGCAGCTCTTTTTGATAAGGGCTTTGCATTCTATGCCGAGCTTCAGGGCCCCCGCCTTAAGCTTGAGATAAGATGCCTTGACCCCTCACCCATGCTTTCACAGATGCTGCTTGCATCAAAAAGCGCAGTTCTCTTCTCTGCCACCCTCACACCTATGGACTATTTTGCAGACGTCCTCGGCTGTCGGGATGCAGGACTTCTCGAGCTTGATTCCCCCTACGACCCGAAAAATCTCTGCCTTTTTGCCTATGACGCTGTCAGCACAAGATACGAGGACCGCGAGATGAGCGTTCCCGATATCTGCGAGATAATAATGGCAACCGCCGAGGCAAGGGAAGGAAACTACATCGTTTATTTCCCATCATATGAATATATGGACATGGTCTTTGAGGAGTTCGAGGAATGTGCGCCTCATATCCGCTGCATAAAGCAGTCAAGGGGAATGAGCCACAAGGAGCGAAACGAATTCTTAGCAGAATTTTCCGAGGACAGTGAAGGGCTTGTCGGATTTTGCGTTCTTGGAGGTGCCTTTTCCGAGGGTGTTGATATGAAGGGCGAAAGCCTTATCGGCACTATCATCATCGGCACGGGACTTCCAAAGATCACAGCCGAGCAGAATATCCTTGCGGATTATTTTGAAAAGACAAGAGAAAACGGCAAGGACTATGCCTACACCTATCCTGCAATGATAAAGGTGCTGCAGGCGGCGGGACGAGTTATCCGAAGCGAAACGGACCGAGGCGTGGTAGTCCTCGTTGACGACCGCTACGGCGACCCGAATATTTACCGCCTTTTCCCGAAGATGTGGCGCCATATCAAATATACGGCAGACCCCTATTCCCTTGCTACAGCACTTGAAAAATTCTGGTATGAATAAAGGAGCTGACTCTCAGCTCCTTTTTCATATTTAATACGTTCGACAAATCGGAGTTTGAAAGTGAGAGGTAAATGATATACCGAATGTTGCACGAAACAAAAGCCTCCCCCTCTCAGCGCGAAGAGCTGTGAGGGGGAGGTGGCATCGGTGCAAGGTGAATATAGAATTTATGATTTCTTTGGCACCGATGACGGAAGGGGTGTCTTATCTGCACGAGAGCTATCTAAAGATTATAGTTAATCTATCATTTAGCAGTGCACGAAATATTAAAGTTTGGTTCTCGTGCTGATGTGCAACCCTTCCACCACTTCGTGGTCCCCCTCCCCTTCACAGCAAGCTGAGAAG